>JBHHXS010000135.1:0-9230 GCA_046757145.1 Phycisphaerae bacterium
GGGACCGCGCCGACGTCCAAGGGGGCGCCGTGCTCCACAACGCCGAGATCCGTCGCCTCGGTGACGGTGTTGTCGGGTTCGAACGGATCGCCGTGCTGCCGCTGACCGCCGCGAATGTCGTCGTGCTGCGGCCCGTCGAACGACAGATTGAGAAAAGGATTCATCAACTGTGCGGAAATGCCCGTGCAGACATGCCCCAGACCGAGTCCGTGGCCGTGCTCGTGCATGATCACGTTGCGGAGAAAGCGAAAGGACTCCAGCGAATCCTGCCAGGATTCTCCTTCGTCCAGAACCATGTCACCGTTCTGGGGGAAGAAGTTGTAGGCCAGTATCCCGGCATCACCGTCGATGTTGTGCATCGCGATCCGCACGTCACCTCGTGCAGCACTTCCCGAGCTGCCCCATGGGGCCCCGTCGTCCCAGTCTACACCCGGGGCGGTGACGCGCACGTACTGTACGCCGGTAAGCTGGGCCCATCGTTCCAACGAAAACTGTATGAGGTTGATCCATAGCGACCTGTTGCCGAACAGGGAATCCATGCGCGCGAAAAGTGCACTGGGGCTGCCGGGCTCTCCGACGTCCCCGGAGATGAACAGTCCGTCTGGCACCAGACTCCACGTGATGATGGTCGGCTCGCCGATACCGCTCCAGCTGCCGCCCGTGAAATAGCGCGAGCCATTGAACTCCCGCGGGAAAATCGCTGCGTGGACACGGGCCATTACCTCCCGCGGAGTGCCAGGGGCGAAGCACACTGCCACGGGAGTGTCGGACACGCCGTTCGACGTGGGAGGCCGGGTCGGCGTCTCACCGAACGAGGGCGCAATCAACAGTAGAACGGTCCAGGCGATAAGCAGTCGTCTCGTACACCACATGGGTAACCCCCTCAATCCAAGTTTCTCGGGGCCCGCGCGCACGCCACACCCCTCATTCACGGCGCCGAGACCCGGTGCCCATGGGCGGGCACGCACGGGCCTGCGTCGGTGCGATTCGCTGGCCGCGGCGCAGGTTCCGGCCCCTTGTCTCACTACTTTACCGCCCGGACGCGCCCTAAACAACCCCAATCCGCTCCTAAGGTACGGATTGAAGGCAAGAGCTTCAGTCCCTCCGATTGCGAGGCGTTGAGCAGGTGTTTTGTGTGTCGCGAGCAGAACGCACGTGCATCATTCTCCACAATTCCACCGTCTGATCGTGTGATCGGCGAACGGCGTGGCCAGATGTGTGCTGTCCGCGCTGGAGGCCACCGTGGGAACGGCCCGGCGATGCCGGTCCCGCTGAGCAATGTCGTCCCAAATCAGACGTGCCCCAGACGCCCCATGATTCGTCTTGCGCTTCCGCAACCGGGCGCGGCAGTGGAAACAGATGGGTTACAACAGGTGAATCACCAGCGTTGTGGGCTGCATTCCATCAGCGCCGAGCTGTGCAGTTATGGCGCGATCGACCAGCCTGACCTCGACCGCCCTGCTTCCCGCTCGTGTCTACCGTCGCACTCGGAATTCCGCCGCGAGCACTCTGGGGTTCTTGGTGCGGGCGTTCCGCATCGTTCTCAGGATGCGAGCGTCAGCAAAGCCAGCAGCCCGAAATTCGTCCTGGAAGGTCACGCCTTCCTTTGCGCCGGCCACTCAGGCGAACCAGTTCGCGGAGCAGGCCTGTTCGGCTTCCGGCAGCGGCTCCGCGAGAATCAGCTCGGCGCAGAACACGCTGCCGCCTGGTCGCACCACGCGAGCAAGTTCGCGGAAGATTGCGGTGCGGTTCGGGTTCAGATTGAAGATTCCGTTGACAAGGGCGACGTCGATCGACGCATCGGACAAAGGCAACTGCTCGACATCGGCCTGGGACAATTCGAGGTTGCTGACACCGGCGGCTGCCGCGGCGCTCCGCGCGCGCTCCACCATGGCAGGACTGAAATCAATGCCGAAGACCTTTCCCGCGGGCCCTGTTCTCCGCGCGGCGATTAGCGCATCAAGCCCGGCGCCGCAACCCAGATCGAGCACGGTAACTCCCGGGGCGATGTCAGCGAACAGCGAGACGTTGGACACGCCGGCGAAGCCTTCAACGGCCGCCGGCGGAATCGAATCAAGTAGCTCGCTCGGATACCCGACGCTTTCCGCAAACATCCGCCCTACGGGAAACGGGTGTTTCGACGTGGGGCCGCTGGCAGCGGCAGAATACGCGTCACGGACCATATGGCGAAGGTTCAGAGCGTCGATCATTGCGTTGCTCCCGCTGTATCAGCCCACAGATGTTTGCGCGCGGCGTGCAATACGTCAAATGAATTGTTATCATGGTTTCGATGCGTATGGGTTATGGATCGTGATGAACCCGGAACTGCTTCGATCGTTTCTGGCCGTGGCCCGTTGCCTGAACTTCACGAAGGCTGCAGAGGAGTTGGCGCTCACACAACCCGCGGTGTCGCGGCAAATCCATCAGCTCGAACGTGAGCTCGGTGTCGTGCTTTTCGAACGACTCGGTCGGACGGTTCAACTTACGGATGCCGGCCGCGAACTGGTTTCGCTCGGCGAGCAGCTTCTCGGGCAGGTCGACCGCGTCGTGGAAGCCGTCCGTCGGTACGGAAGTGCCGAGCGTGGCGTGCTCCGAATCGGGGCGAGCACGACGCCCGGATACTACGTCTTGCCTCCAGTCCTCGGTCGCTTCCGGCGAGCGCATCGCGGCGTGGAGCTGCAATTCATGGTGGAGAACTCGTCGGCGATCGAGCGACGGGTTCTCCACAATGAACTCGACCTGGGGTTCGTCGGCGGACATCCTACGACCGACACGCTTCAGATTGCGTCGATCGCCGATGACGAGCTCGTGTGTTTCTGCGCGCCGAACCACCCACTCGCTGGGCGGCGCCGCGTCAACGCCAGGTCGCTGGGGGACCCGACCTGGGTCGTGCGCGAGAGAGGTTCAGCAACGCGCGAGCTCTCCGAGCAGTGGCTTGAGAAAGCGGGCACCAGAATGCGCAAGACCATCGAGCTCGATTCCCCGGAAGGGATCAAGGCATTGGTTGCTGCAGGAATCGGCATCTCCTTCATGTCGATCCTCGGCGTCAAGGAAGAGTTGCGTCGGGGTCAACTGGAGCGGATCAACCTGTCGGGACTACGGTTGACGCGGTCGATCTACGTCGTGCGCCACCCGGACAAGCACGTATCGCCCGTCATGTGCGGCCTATTGGAGCTCCTGGGCGTTCGGCAGTAACGCCAACGCCCGGGTTGCACGCATGCGGCAGCGAAGCCCGGTGAGGGGGCGCATCATGACGAATGGTGCAGGCCCGGCAGCCAGATCAGAGCCGTTTAGAAGGCCTGCGATACCCGTGCTGTTGTCTGTGCCCCCGATGGCCATGATCGTGCAGACACCTGCGAGGTGCGGCTGGTGCTACAGCGGCACTTTTGGTCTGAGTCTCGCATGGCGGAGCACTCAGGTTCTGCTGCGGGACCGTTGAGCGATCCGTTTTCTTCCAGTCTGGTACTCCATGATCTTTGAAGCGTTGGTCACCGTCGGCCCACGTTAGGACGGGGCGGCATCCGAGCCCGGAGGGCGAACGACGGGTTCGTCATCATGACGCCAACGACCGCAATTCGGTCCGAGTCCACGTGGTTGCGTGGTCTCGCATGTGCCCCGCGCCGGCGCCTGGGGCTCGGAACCCGAACCACCGTCGGCAGGTGACCCCGGGGCGGTGCCGCCGAAAGTGTCACGGCCTCTATGTAATAAGCTACTTGATTCACCTGGAAAAGCGCTAGCGGCGATAAGGGAGACGCCGCTGTACAACTAGGCCTCGCGCACGAGCATCCACGCGTGGCGCAGGCAATGATTCCAGGAGACAGCCGGACGTGGGGCGGTTACGCGTTCTTCCCAAAGCTGAAGGTAGGATCGTGCAGTGTGATGCCAACTCAGCGTCCGCGTGTACGCGTGCGCCCGTGATACCAGATCGACCCGTTCGTCCGGATGGCTGATGGAGTAGGCCACACGATGGGCGAGCTCCTCCCCGCTGGCCACCGCAATAAGATAGGGACTGAACGATTCGCCTTCGAGGTAGTCACGTTTCAATGGGTTGGTGTACGCGGCGAATACGAGGCGTCGTCGGGCCATCGCCTCCTGTATCGCCATCCGCCCATCAACGAATGCAAAGCACGACTCTGTGATACGGGTCTGGGCGTCTGCCACAGCACCGTGGAAGCGCACGGGCAGACGTGCCCGCCTGCAGTACTGGCGGAGCTCAGACGCCAGCGAGCCGTCGCCGTACACGTTGAGTGTGAGCGGCAGGCGCATGTCGCATGTCAGCGTGCGGACCGCGTCGATGTATATGCGGATGCCGGTATCGGGCTCAAGTCGCCCTACGTAGCAGGATGACGTGGGCGGAGGTTCGGGCACCGGCTGAAGATCGTCGGTTTCCGGATGCAGTCCCTGGGCGGGGCAGATGTCCGGCTTCACCCCCAACCATCGTTCGATGAATCTGCCGTCGTGTGCAACACCGGAGCAAAGTGCGAGCGATCGAACCGCGCGACGCCTCTCCGACGTCGGCACGGGATACCGCGCAGACATGCCGTGGCGAGTTAGGAAGACCTTACGCCGATCGACCAGCACGCCGATCATCCGCCAGTAGTACTCCAGCATATGGGTGTTGCTGACTTGTATGATATCGGCCCGGGTGAACAGGCGTAGTCTGCTCAACAGCCAGCATCGGCATCTCGTGGCCGACCGCAGTGCCGGGAATCTGTGAATGACTACGCCCTCATGGATCTCCTCTACCGGCAGCCGTTCTTGTGTGGCACCGGCAACGACGCACACGCGGTGCCCCATTGATACAAGGGCTTGTGCCATGCGTTGTGTGTACTTCTCGACACCACCAACGCTTGGCCAATACCGGTGCGCGAAAAAGAGGATGTTCACCCGGTGGTTACCTCCATAGAATCGGTCCTGACGGCCCTGCGAGGAGCATACCCACATTGACTCTTCGCCGGCGACCTCTTCGTCACAGCCATCACATTCGCGACTACGCGCCCGGGTTCCAGGCTGACTCGGCGATCGCGTCGCACCTGCCCATCGATGAATCGGGCCACGTCCGGCATATCGTAGTCGTGGAAGACGATGAGCCCACCGTGTGCGACGTGCGGCCACCAGCCCTCATAATCTCGGCGAAGGCCCTCGTAGGAGTGATCCGCGTCGATGAGCAACAGCCGAATTGCGTCGCCGTTGTATGCCGCGGCGGCGTCTGCCGTGTCGTCGATGAGCGTATTGACTACATCCTCGACCCCCGCTCGCGCGATATTGTCGCGAAACGCCTGTAGAGTGCTCCCACCGAATTTCGCCGCCGACGGGTAGGTGCTGTTGCCTTCCTTAGTGCCCAGGAAGGTGTCGACGGCATGGACTTTCCCTTCGCTGCGCACCTGGCAAGCTGTAGCCAGATAACTGGTGGTCAGGCCGACCCAAGCACCCAGCTCAACGATATCCCCCCGCGCGGGCCAGCCCGCAGCCAGGCGGTAGATCGCAAGGAGCTGCTCTGCCGGCATCATTCCGTCGCCGGGCGACCAGTGTATTCGGGACCATAGCCGCATCAGGCCGACTGCCGCCGCATGATCGAGTGTCAGGGCATCAAGCGGGGTGTGGAACTTGCGCAGTGCGCCACAGGCACGAAGCGAGGATACGACCCCCCGAGCGAGCGAATGGCCGATTCTGCTGCTGCAGATGAAGTAGTATGAACGCCCGATCGCCGACACGCCTTCAGCCCCTTGCTTTGCTGTTCTCGCTGATGCGTCTCTCAAACAGAGCTGCGATAACCCGGACCCCCGTGCCGAAACCCGAGTAGCGGAACTTCCGAAGAACCGTACCACAACGCCGTCATTGACGGCACCCAACCATCTGCGCTGCAACGCAACCGGATCACCGCATTGGTCCCCGTCGTGCGAGAAGCAGCAGAATCGATCCCATCCATCGGTCCAGCAGTGACGGACGGTTCTCCCAGTCCGGCCCGTTCGTTAGGATGCCCTTGCCCCAATGGCCTCCCACCGACCGCCAGAACTCCAGGCAGTGAATCTCGGCCTGCTCTAACCCCGCGTACGTAGCGCGCCGGGTGAGCTCGCGTCTGGTGTACGGTGCTTCGAGGCCGTACGGCCACCATCGGCGCATCTCAAGATAAGACTTCCAGAAGCGATAGGGCAGGCACCAAGAGTGGGGAACGCTGATCACAGCGAGGCCACCGGGCCTCAATACATTGTGATGCGCGGCCATAACGCGTGTGCGTGCGGCTCCCGTGAAATGCTCAATCACTCCGTACGACATAGCAACGTCGAACCGCCTTCGCAAACGCCTTGGACTATCTAGTATGTCGCAGTGAACATAATGCGCTGGAAGTCGAAGGCGCTCGAAGCGCCATCTAGCCTCAGCCAGGGCGGCCTCGCTGTTGTCCAGAAGAGTCACCTCCGCACCTCGGCGCGCGAGCAACGCTGAGAGATCGCCTCGTCCACACCCGAGCTCGATCGTCCTAAGACCGCGCACCGCGCCGAATGTCGAGGTACAACGATCAACGATGAGACCGAACCGGGTGGAGCGCGACTCGCGAAGAAGCAGGGCGTCGTCTTTCCGTGCAGAGGGTCTGTTGGTCCATACGCGTTCCCAGACGCGCGGCCCAACACTCTGTGTCGTGGTGGGGGGATGGTCGGCCGTCGGGCGGACCACCGTTACGCCGTGTTCTTGCATGCCTCCAGTTGAACGTTCAGGCATACGCAGGTACCGGTACGGCGGATGGGCGCGGCGAGTTGCCGCCACCATCGACGACATGGTCGAGAACCCGCACGAGTTCCTTTGTAAGCAGGCGGCGTGAGTATCGCGCGAGACGTGGGCGTGCGCAGACGGACGAAGCGGCGTTTGCCTGCCACGCACCGTAAAGCCGACCGAGCGCCTCCTCCACCGCGGCCACATCGAAGCCCACGGCAATGCCCGCTTCGCAGGCGCAGACCAGGGACTCGCATGCGCCACCATTCGGACCCACCACCAGTATGGGGCGTTGGGCGGCAAGGTACTCATACGTCTTTGCGGGAACGACCGAATCTGCGTTGGGACCGTCCGGCACGGGGAGCAGGAGAGCATCGGCCGATCGCATCTCCGCAATCGCTCCATGGTGTGACAAGTATCCGGTGAACGTGCATGCCGCGCCCAGGGCAGCGAGCCGCTTTCGCACCTGCGAGTTTACGTGCCCCACGACGCGAAAGCTGAACCGCGTGCCGGACGCACCGAGACCTGATACGAACCGCTCGAGGCCCGCCAGCCAAGTGTCATTCGCCCGCCAGCGATCCAGCTTCCCCACGTGTGCGAGAACGAACCTGCGTTTCGGGGTGTGTGGATCGTTCTCGGCGGGGCCCGGCGCCATGCCGTAAAAGTCTTCTTCATCAAAGCCGTTGGTTATGGTCATGAACTTCCGGTAGGCGTGCGGGCTACGGCGAGAGAGAATCTCGGTCTGACGATCGGTGACACCGGTGACTACGTCGGCGAACTCGAGAATCTCCCGCTCCCATCGCCGGTGTGCCCGGCGCCGGCGGGTGGAAGGCTCGCAGTACCGGTAGTCTTCGGTCCATAAATCACGGAAATCCGCTATCCACGGCAGCTGTGTCTCCCGTTTCAATGCGAGCGCAAGCAGGTGGTTCGATGCGGGACTGAATGTGGACCAAAGCGCATCGATGCATTCATGTGATATAAGCCTAAGCAGCGGCCTTATGCTCGCCTGAGCCCACGACACGCAGTCGTCGGGCGATTGGGTCCTGGAGCTCCACGCGCAGAGTCGCCATTTGGCCGCCCGTGCCGCGTGCGAGGTCCATCCCCCGCCGCAGGCGTGTCTCTCGAGCGCTCGCTGAAGCGTGCGCAGAGCGCTGTCGTCCCCGTGCCTGCAGACGGTCACGTCTGGAGGCAGATCTTCCAGCAGCGAAGAGTCATCCGGGAGGTCATCCACGTGATCGCGTGTCCAGATGATGGGCCGCCAACCGAATCGAGGCAAATACTTGGCAAACTTGACACAGCGCTGAACGCCGGGCCCGCCGGCAGGAGGGAAGGCGGAAGCCACCATCAACAGGCGACGGCGGCAGCGCATTGATCCACCATGATGCAGTTCGGTCGACAACGCCGGTTGCTCCCACCATGCGCAGCCTAAACCCGACGGGCACACCTCGTCCCGCACCGGTACGGTTATCGGCACTGCGCTGAGCCCACTTGCACAAGGGCACCTGTAGGGGATGTCAGACCATAGGTGTCACCCTGTCACGGGCTGCCTCGTATACGCACACCCAGCGGTCGAGGATAACCTGCCAATCGTATTCGCGTGCCACCAGTGCCCGCCCCGCCTCTCCCATACGGCGTCTTGTGTGCGCGTCGTGCAGCAATGAGGTGATCGTGTCGGCCAGCGCTCTGTGGTCCCCGCGGCGCACAAGCAAGCCTGTTTCACCGTGTCTGACCGTTTCACGCAGACCGCCCACGTCGAACGCGACCACGGGCACCTGCATGGCCGACGACTCCAGAGCAGCACCGCCGAAACTCTCACACACGGACGGCATGACGCTCAGATCCCAGCGGGCGATGTGACTGGGAATGTCGTCGTACGCCAGGCGCGGAATCCATTCAAGCGAACGGTCGGTTCCGTTGTCGCAAGCCAAAGCGCGGCACTCATCGAGCAACGGGCCGTCGCCTATCATGTGGAATCTCGTGGTCGGCAGTTCTGCCAGTACGCGCGGGATGGCCTGCATGAGGCATTGTGGGCCGTATACCGGCCGGAAGCCTTTGAAAAAACCGACGTCGTACCCCCCGGCGAACCGTGAGCCGAACCGCGCCGGATTGAACTGATGCAGGTCAACGCCCAGGGGGAGCAGCTCAATGCGCTCAACGTCGATGCCGGCATACCGCGCCACTACAGAGGCGAAAGCAGGCCCCCAGGCGGTCACGCCGGCGGCATGACGCAGCATCGCAACCCGCGACTCGCGCAGGCTGGCGGGGGGTACTGCTTCGCCCGGCGGCTGAACGATGTCCGATCCCCACGGGGATGCTATCAAGCAGCCGAGCTGCATAACCTCCGGGGTAAGGCCCCAGTCGTGTAGGAAGTGGACATGAACGACGTCAAAACACCGGAGGAACCCCTCAAGGTAGCGCGTCCAGCGCCTCTCCCATCTACGGAGGTTGGTCAACCCCGCGCGCGGCACGCGGAAACGCTCGACAGTCGCACCGGGGACGTCGCACGGTTTGCCCGTGACGAC
>JBHHXS010000136.1:0-9205 GCA_046757145.1 Phycisphaerae bacterium
TCCTGCTCAACCCCAATCAGCATGTAGCCTCCCGCAATCGCTACCGCCTGGCCGAAATGATCGCCCAGGCCCGGCGCGGGATTCACGACCTTCTGGAAGAAGCTCCAGGTTGCGCCGGTTCGCTTGAATACGTAGACGGATCCGGAATTGTCGGCCGCCTCGTCATCGAACGGGACACCGACGACGACGTACGGATCAGCCATCGCGACTGACGCCCCGAAATGGTCGAAGGCCGCCGCATCGTCCGCCGTCAGCTTCACGTCCTGTACCCATGCGTCAGCATCACGGCGAAAGATATAGGCTGACCCCGACGTCAGACCGGCATCATCATCAAACTCCGCACCCACCACCGCGAAGTCCCCACTAATGGCAACAGCCCCGCCAAACGCGTCGTTGTCGGCGCGGTCGCTCGCCGTGATTTGAGGGCCCCATTGGCTCCAGGTCGCACCGGTGCGTTTGAGAATGTAGGCGGCACCGGCGTTGTTCGTCCCGAAGGTGTCACCATCGGCCTGCGGCGCACCGACAATAGCATAGTCCCCGCTGACTGAAACCGATGTGCCGAAGTCGTCACCGGTTGATCCGTCGGTCGAGAGGACTTTCTGCCGCTCACACTGAGCTTGCACCATGTTCGCCCCACACGCAAACATGGCCAATGCAACTCCCACGTATGACGTATTTGCGGTCTTGCTTAACGACACGTCCCTTTCCCTCCGTCGGCCCCATAAACCCAGGCTAGCGCCACGCCACACCGGATGATAGCAGATAACAGCCTGTGAATAAACCACCCGTAACGAGTTCGCAGCGACCGGGTTATGACATCGGGACGCCCTTACTTGATCGCGACCGGCTGTGATGGGACGTTGGCGAGCATACGCTCGAGGGCGACCAGAGCCATTCGCTTAGTGGACGCGTCAACGTTGATCCGGTTGACGACGTGCCCCTGGCATAGCTCGTCGAGCACCCACAAAAGGTGCTTGGGGTCGATTCGGTACATCGTAGTGCACAGGCACTGGATGCCGGCTAGAGATCGAATCGACTTATCGGGATATGCCTGGGCGAGCCTCTCCACCAGGTGGATCTCGGTGCCCACGGCCCACCTGCTGCCCGATGGCGCCTCGCGAACGGTCTTGATTATGAACTCCGTACTACCGGCCAAGTCGGCCCGCTGGACAACCTCCCACGAGCACTCGGGGTGGACGAGAATCCGGCACTCAGGATCAGCCTGCCGGATCACGTCGCATTGGGAGGCTGTAAACAGGCTGTGCACGCTGCAATGCCCCTTCCACAAAACGACTCTCGCCTCAGCCGCCTGGCTTGGGGTCAACCCGCCGCTCGCCTGTTGAGCGTCGTAGACCACCATCGCGTCGAGCGGGATACCCATGCGATACGCTGTGTTGCGCCCGAGGTGCTGATCCGGTACGAACAGGACTCTTCTTGCCCGATGAAACGCCCACTCGAGAATCGCCGCAGCGTTGCTGCTCGTGCAGCAGGCGCCGCCGTGCGAGCCGCAGAATGCCTTGATCGAGGCGGCCGAGTTGACGTACGTGATCGGAACGACCGGTTCGCCGACAGCATCAAGCAGAAACTCCCAAGCATCTTCGACCTGGTCTATGTCGGCCATGTCCGCCATGCTGCAGCCCGCGGAAAGATCGGGTAGTATTACTGCCACGTGCTCGTCAGTGAGGATATCCGCGGATTCCGCCATGAAGTGGACACCGCAGAACACTATGTACTCCGCTGTTTCCTGACGAGCACCAAGCTGAGCAAGCTTTAGACTGTCCCCGGTGAAATCGGCGAACTGGATTACGTCATCCTGCTGGTAGTGGTGGCCGAGTATCACCAGCCTGTGCGCCAGCGTGCGTTTGCGTTCCGTGATTGCCGCGCACGTCTCATCGCAGGTCAACCTTGCATATCGTACTGGCAGCGGCTGCTGAAACAGCATCGGTGTCTGTCTACCTACGCTTACAGGACTCTCCCGTGGATTATAGGCCGCGGCTTTCCATCGGGCGACAACCGCGTCAGAGCTTTGTTGCGTACCGTATAGTTAAATGTGTCGACCGCAGCATGTCGCGGTCCGTCTCGGGTGCAAGGGGCGATGCGAACGAGATACATCCGCGTCAATATGCTGGCCGTTTGGGCCGGAGTGTCTTCGTCGGCGTTAGCAACGGGACGAGCAGACGAGACGGGCCCGAGTCCCGAAGCAACTCCCTCAGCTCTTGAACGCCCCATATTCACCGCGAGCAGCAACAGTCCGCCCGATGACGGGGTGAAGCCGGCATCCCGGCGAGAGGATTGGCACATCGATTTCGGCGTCCGCTTCGGCTACACGAAACTCGGGTCGACCAAGCAGCAGCTCGATCGGCGTTTGGATCTGCCTTTGAAACTCGACGTGCTTGGCTTCTTCGACAGTCCGCATACTCCCTTGGACAGCAAGAGCGAGCTGACGCTTAACACGCTCTACGCCGGCATTGGCCGCCAGCCCGCCGATTGGCTCTCATGGACGGTCTACGTGGGAGGCGGCTATGCAAATGATCACACGCATCAGCGAACGCTCAACGTCAACTTGACGACCGAGTTCAAGTACTTGGCATTGTACACCGGCGTTGCGCTCGAGCTGTATCCCTGGGGGCAACCAAAACACCAGGAGTACGCGGATTGGTCCGCATGCCTGCGCGCCGGCAAGCCATATTTACTAGCCGGTGGGGAGATAGGGTACGTCAGCGCAAGCGGAAGAGGTGAATACGCGATCGCCCCTTTTAGAATCTACGAAGACTCCGTTGAGATCCGCGATTGGTTGTTCAGTCTGATAATAGGCGTCGGATGGCAAATCCCGTTGGATGACCGGTGGTCAATCAATATCGCCCTCGACCACGCCTTTCATTTGTACAGGCCCGAAGAGTACGACACCTGGAACCTGCATTGGGCGTTTCGTTACCGATCATGATCCGCGGATAACACCAGCGACTGAGTCCGCGGTTAGCACCAGATCGATCCTGAGTCCGCGGATAGCACCAGCGCCGCCGGCCAAACACTTACACCCGGCATATCTACTCGTCATCCTGATAGGGCTGAGAGGTTCGCCTGCCGTCGGGCGGTGCTTCGTCCACCGTGGGGCCGGGCTCCGCAGGCGGCGGCACGTTTTCCGGCTCCGGCGCAGGTTCCTGGGTCTCCTTCGCGGGGGGCGACGAAGGCGCGGGCGTATCCACCGGGCCCTCAGCTATCGGGAGCGTCAAGCCGCTCTCTTCCTGCCCGGATGGAGGGGCGTCCGGGCCCGGCGGGACGGCGGGTTCTGCCTCGTCTTCATCGTCAGCGACCTCGGTCAGCTCAGTCTTATCGATGTCGCGGCGTAGAAGGAAATAGACCACCGTGCTTGAACAATAGTAGAATGTTGCGAGAAACGCCCACATAAGGGCGACTACAAGCAACACACACAAGCCGATGACGAAGCCGGAATAGTGCTCGTACCATGTAAGCTGGTCCCAGGCCGGCCACGAGTACCAGGCGCCATGCCCGCATCGAGGCCAGAGCAACTCCATCTTGCTGGTCGCGTTGCCCTCAGTACCTCTTTGCCACCATCCAAAGGGTGATGTGCCGAACGACACGATCGCCCGCACAATCCCAAGCGCCAACAATGTGAACACGTTGACGAAAACCCAGCAGATGCCCCCGTACACCAATGTGATGAACGCGTAAAAAACCGTCTTCCACGGCTTGGAGAACGCATAGCTCATCGCCCGGGAGAACGCGTCGTACGCATCCTGCGCTTCGGCGGCAACCGCAGGCCATAACAGGCTTCCACCGATTAGCAGGCCGACCAGAAGAATCGCCACGAGGAAGCCCGCTAGAATCGCCAGCGGAAACGCCGTGCCGGCAAGAAGGTCGCCCAGAACCGGCACGCGCAGAACCATTCCCCCCACTATCATCATGACCATGACGATGCCCATACCGATCAGGGGGATGCACGGTGCCAGCGCGAAACCGCCCACCAGATGCTTCATTGCATAGTGATGTGCCTGCTGGAGCGACGGCTTCTCCCCGCGAGCGAACTCGAGTGCGGCGATGCGACAGATAGCCCCTCCACCCCACGACCAGATCAGCAGGAGATCGACAGCGAAAACGATGAAGTAGACCCAGTGCTGCGTCAACAGCCACCATACGCCGTACCCCATCCCTAGGAAGCCGCTCAGCGGACACGACACGCTGCGGACCCGCGCGGCCTCGATGGGCGTGGGGACCGCGGTGGTGGCTCCCGGGATGAGCGACGTGAGCATCTCGCTGATGCACTGCTGCTGGTGTCGTCTCCAAACTTGAAAGATGCCGAACTCGCCCGTGGGCTCCTCGTAAGGTTGGCCCGCTTCAGTGGCCGCGATGAAACTGCTCACTGCGGTCTCCCCGACCCCTCCGCCGCTCTTCCAGATTAGGTCGAGGATGCCCCCGGAGAGCAAGGTCAATATGATGGCCACCAGCGCAACGCCCAGCTTCGTGGGTTGCACGGCAAAGCCCAGGACCCGGAGTACATGCAGCAGCCCGGACGCTTCGAGCCATCCGAGCTGTCCGGATGAGCGGGTTTCCTCTGCCATAAAAGACGCTCCTTACTGGACGCGGTGGACCCCCCGGCCCTCCGCGTCATCCAGCGAGCGACCGCACCGCACGCTCGCTACCACATGGGCTTGACTCGTCGCCTGGCTCACAAACACGCCACGGACGAGTGCCTTCCTACCGGTTGCTGTGCCGTATTGTACGTGAACTTGGGGACGCGCCAACGAAAAGACCGGTGCCTGCCACTTGGAATCCGGACAATCGATTGCCCCTCAATCCATCGCCCGGGTGACGCACGGCGCCGCGCACGCCGTGAGAGCAGGCCTCACGCATCGCCGCCGCTTCCGCCGCCCGTCCCCGACATCAACTCCCTCAGCAACCTCGCGACGGACGCAATCACCATTCTCCGGGCGCTACCCTTTTTCAGCTCGTCGTCGATGCGGCGAATGACCGCGCTGCCCACAACTGCACCGTCGGCAAAGGCGCAGACGGCCCGCACCTGTTCGACGGTGCTGACGCCGAACCCGACACACACCGGCAGGCTGCTGTCGTTCCTAAGCTGTGCCACATCGGCCTCGAGCCCGGCGGGAAGCGAGTCTCTCTCGCCTGTCGTGCCGGCCACCGCAATACGGTAGATGAAACCCGTCGATTGACGAGAGATCGTCCGGCGCCGCTCCGGACAGGTCGTTGGTGCGACGAGACCTACGTGGCACAGCTCAGCACGCCGAGCCGCGTGGGCAAGAGGAGCCGATTCTTCGAGCGGGAGGTCAGGTACGATCAGTCCGTCGAAGCCCGTCGCCGCTGCCCGATCTACAAACGCATCAACGCCGATTCGCCGCACGATCGAGTACGACACCATTGCGAGAAGCCCGCAGTCCACCGAGGCACGAACACCAGCCACGGCGTCGAACGTCGCCTCGACGTTATGGCCGCGGCTGAGCGCCTCGTTAAACGATCCCTGGATGATCGGACCGTCCGCAATCGAATCGGAGTAGGGCATGCCCACCTCGACGGCGATCACCCCTAGGCCGTCAGCGGCCCGGATGAACTCCCCAAAAGCCGCAGAGTCCGGGAATCCAGCAGTAAAGTATGGCAGCAGCCCACCGCAACGATCTCGCTCGCGGTTTTCCGCGAAGCGACGTTCGATTCGTTCGGCTCCCATGCGCCTCTTTCGTGTCTAGCGTAACCTATTGTCCGTTGGGGCCTTACCAGCTTCGGGTGCACGCCCACCGGCCGTTCCCGGCAGCGGGAACCAGTGCCTTGCGACGGGCGTGTACGATACCGACAGTCGTGTTTGTGTGCCAGAGCCGGGTCCGCGACAGGATCGGCGGGGCGGCATCCGGGCCTGGAGTGCGAGCGAGGGGATCCTCATCATGACGCCGACAACGCCCCCAATTCGTTCCGAGTCCACGTGGCTGCGTGGTCTCGCATGTACCCCCGGCGCTTGGGGCTCGGCACCCGACCCACCGTCGGCAGGCGCCCCGGGCGATGCCGCCCAAGGTATCACAAGCGCCTGGGCCCGGGCTTGGCGGGCGTCCCACCATGAGACGCGCGGGCAACTCCCACACGCTGTGCAGCAGCAATTATTTTGCCGCTCGGCGGAGCGGTGTTTGGAGGCTCTTTTGCTTATGGTTCACAATGGCCGCTCCCGATGCTATAGTATAGATGTCTGCTCGGTGCGGCTTGCATGCGCGACCGGAAGCGTTCATTGGCTGAACCGATAGTGGAACCTAGGGAGGCTCGAACTCAGCACCAAACGACGTACCAGCCCCAGTTGAGGTTGGCGGTCCGGGTGTCGACAAGCTACCCACTTTAGGCAAGGGTTCCGTCACTGGCTTCCACCGGCACGACGGTCGCCCGTTCGGACATCATATGAGGGGCCCATGCAATGGCGAGGGCCCCGTCTTTTGCGCACCTTCACGTGCGCGCCTCCGCATATTCCACGCGAAGGCTTTGGTGTTTCGCGGTTCACCAACGGCGCCCCGTGAACGCATGTGTGCGGGAAAGGTAGATCATGAAGTCGGTTGTCCTCTTTGAAGATGAAGGCTATGCCAATCTTCTGCCGCTACTCTTCTGGCGATCAATGTTCGAGTTGCGAGTCGGACGCAAGATTATGCTTGATCGCATCGCCCAGCGATTGGGCTCGCCCATCGCCGGCGTGTGGACGCGCGACTGGATAGCCCGTGTAGCAGCACAACGCTGCGGTGCGCCGGCGAATCAGCCCATCGATGGCAACACCATTCTAGTGAACGGGCGATGGCTCTTCGACGAACCCCCAAACTTCCCCGCTCCACCTTGCGCCGGCATGGTGGATGGACGGGTAGTATACATAGCCTGCGATGACAAACTCGCCGCGAGCTTATCACCCGGTGATCTGACCGCTGGGGATCGTGCGCATATCACCCTTGAGAACATCCCACGCGTTGAGGCCCCTGGTAGCGTCATCTGTTATCCTTGGGAGATCGTAAGCAATGTGCGGGATCTGCTGGCGCTTGACTGGACGCCCGACCACGCAAGCATGGAGGCTGACATTGACACACGCGTTTGCCTGGTGCACTCCGATCGCGTCCGTATCGGGCGGCGGACGCTCGTGCACCCGACAGCGGTGATCGACGCTACGGAAGGGCCGATCTTCATCAGCCACGATGTCCGCATCGGTGCGCACGCGGTCATTGAGGGCCCTATCTACCTCGGACCGGGAACACAGGTGAACCCACATGCCTGGCTCCATGGAGGCAACGTGATAGGCCCGGTGTGCAAAATCGGCGGCGAAGTGCAAGGATGCATCATCGACGGTTACACGAATAAGCAACACCTCGGGTTCCTCGGGCACTCCTACGTGGGTTCATGGGTCAATCTGGGTGCGGGGTGCACCAACTCCGACCTGAAGAACACGTACGGGGCCGTGCGCGTGCCCGTGGACCGGCAGGAGGTGGACACAGGTTTGCAGTTTTTCGGAGCGATCATCGCTGACCACGCGAAAATCGGTATCAATGTGACGATCCCTACCGGTGCGGTCATAGGGTTAGCGGCCACCGTCGCGACAAGTCGCGTGCTACCGAAGTTCGTGCCTTCGTTTGCCTGGCTGACCGATGAGGGCTTGAAGAGTGGCGATCCGGGACGGCTCCTCGACACAGCAGTGCAGATGATGCGCCGGCGCGCTATCGACATGACCGATGAGGAAGTGGAGTTCTTCCTCGATCTGGGTACGCGAGTGCGGTCGTTTGAGCGGGGACGCCTGGCGCCGGTGTAACAGCTACGCCTTGCCGACGTGTTCAGCTGGCATTGCGCGGAGCCCGATCCGACAACTCACACAACGCCGTCCGTCGCAACATTGCGATTGTGCCGGCGGCGACGATAAGCAAGATCATCACACCACGACCTGGTGGGGACATGGCAGGGACGGGGCTGCTTGCCGGACGCGGGATGTGTGCGACCCAGGCTTCGGTGTCGCCCGCGGGATTGGCGCCGCGTCCTACGATTCTCGTTCCGTCGGCAGAGACATCGGTGGCGACCCACAACGTCCAGCCCGTCAGGTCGACGCCGTGAACGTCGACGAGTACGTCCTGCACGTTCCGCATTCCGTTCTGGGCATCCCAGATCATGGCCCCGCTGGTGGTTGTGTTTCCGACGACGACCGAACCGTCTGCGGAGCACGCGTTTGCAAAGCTCCCGAAGTCGGCGCCGTGCATGGAATCGAGCAGAATGAAGCCGTCGGGCTCGGTCCAGATGAAAGCTTCGTCCCTTGAGCCGAAGCTGGTCCGGGCACCTCCGACAATGGTGGTGCCGTCGGCGGATAAGGCCCATCCAAGCGCATAGAACTCGCCTCCAGGGACGTCGCCCAGCCCCACCATGCCTGTCTGCTGCGTCCAGCGTATCGGCTCGACCGAGGCGGGGGTCGACATGCTTTGGCCGGTCACCACCTCCCCGTCCGCTGCGACCCCGAAGGCGCTGGAGTCGATGAACTCGGTTGAGAGCGAGCCGAGAGACACCATTCCGTCGGCTGCGGTCCACCTGAGAGCCACGAAACCCACCGCTGATTGTGCCGTTCCCACCACCACCGTTCCGTTGGCGGAGACCCCGAACGCTCTGACTCCGGTAAGTTCGCCTGAGGGGTCGGTAAGCTCCACCATTCCGTCGGCTGCCGTCCACCGGTAGGCAAGGCTGTTGGTTCCGCTGAGGCTCCCTTCCCCTACAATCACTGACCCGTCGGCGGAAACGTCGCGGGCGATGCTGTAGACAAACGTGGAATCCAGGTCGCCCAGGCCGACCATCCCTTCCGCAGATGTCCACCGAAATGCCTCGTGGCTCGTCGTCCCGGCACCGGGATCAGGTCCGCGACTCCAACCCACGACCGTAGTCCCGTCGGCTGAAATGCCGTAGGCAGAGCTATAGAAATCCCCACCTGGAAGATCCCCGAGAGGCGTGAAGCTGGCCTCACCCGCTGCCGTAGCGCGCGGGACGCACAGGAGAAGTGCGGCGACAGTGATAACGGACGCTGACGATAGATGCGTAGAAAAAGCGAGCAAGGAAAAGCCGACCTCCGCAACCCGATGACGAAGGCATTGTAGCAGCTAGGCGGTTCCGTAGCAACCCGCAGGTGCTCAGCAGCAGGGTCTTTCAGTTTTCCGTAGGTTGTAGCCGATAATGGCGTTGGTCAAGGAGG
>JBHHXS010000137.1:0-9174 GCA_046757145.1 Phycisphaerae bacterium
TGTATGCCAGCAGGCCCGAGGCCCGGTACTGCCGGCCCGCCTGCCGCCAGCGAGCCTACCGCAGGCGGCTGCGATTCCGCCGGAAAGCCGCCTTGACCTTCCGGCCCGATTGAGCCCTCATGGTGGCCGTACGTGGGAACCACCGCGATGAAAGGAAACGCCATGATCACCGCGACGAAGACCATCCCGGCTGTCGCGTACTTGCGGCGCTCGACCGACCGGCAGGAACAAAGCATCGCCGACCAGCGGGCCGAGATCGTGCGCTGGGCCGGTGAACACAGCTACCGCATCGTGCGCGAGTTCGTCGATGACGCAATCTCGGGAACCAGCGCGGACGAGCGGCCAGCGTTTCAGAAGATGATCGCCGACGCCCAACGCGGTGAGTTCAGGGCTGTCGTCGTCTGGAACAGCGACCGATTCAGCCGCGGCGATGTTTGCGAGACCGAGTACTTTCGTTACCTCTTGCGGCAGGCAGGCGTCAAGGTTGAATCGGTTACGGAGGACTTCCTGACCCGCGACGGCATCGAGGGCGATGTCCTGCGGACGGTCCGCCAAGCACAAAACAGGCACTATTCAGTCTCGTTAGCGTTGAATACGTTGCGCGGGCAGATCAGCGCCGTGATGGCTCAGTCCGACCCCGGCCGGGCGGCGCCGTTCGGCTATGACCGCGAAATCCTCGCCCCCGACGGCTCGGTCATGTTTCGCATCCGCTTCTGCCCGGGCCGCGTGCGCGAGGTCTACGACAAGGACGGCAAGCTCCAGGCCCGCTACGCCAAGGGGCAATCGCTCAAGAAACCCGGCAAGCAGTGCAAGGCCCAGCTCGTGGTGTCAGACCCACAGCGCGTACAGATCGTGCGAGACATCTACCGCAAGTGCCTGGACGGCGTAGGTTTCGCCTCTATCGCCGCCGACCTGAACGCCCGCGGCATCCCCGCGCCGTGCCAGGCCCATTGGAACTTCACGACGGTCAAGGCGATCCTCGAAAACCCGACGTACTGCGGGAACCTCGTCTGGAACCGCCGGACGGAGGCCAAATTCTACCAGCTCCAGAACGGGCGCGCCAAGCAACGCCGGCGGCAGGCCGGCGAGGCCAAGGTGGTCAAAACGCCCAAGGATGATTGGATCATCATTCCCGATGCCGTGCCCGCAATCGTTTCGAGAGAGGACTGGGAGAAGGCCCAGGTCCTCGTCGCCAAGCGCCGTCGGGCGGTTGGTGGAGCCGGACACCGCAATCGCCGGTGGCTGCTCACGGGGGTTCTGGAATGCGGCGACTGCGGCCACAAGTTCTGGGGCGCGCCCTGCCACAAGGGCCGCATCGCAGGCCGTGCCGCGGTCGTCACCAACTACTACAAGTGCGCCGGCCGCCGCTCACATGGCAAGACAATCTGCGCAACGCCGTCGACGCTACGCGCCGAGCAACTGGAATCCTGGGTGCTCGGCAAGCTACGTGACGTCATCTTGATGGACGAAGACGCCGTTGACGAGGCAATTGAACGGTTCGTCAAGACTGTCGCCAGATATGAACCCGGCGACGCGGACGCCACCCGCGCCGCCCGCGAGATCAAGCAGATCAACGACACGGTGACGGCGCTGACCACGCACATCGACCCAGCCAACCTGGGGCTACTCAACGACCGGCTCACGCAGTTGCGCCTTCGCAAGGAATGTCTGGAACGCGAGCTGCACCTGGCTCGGAAGGAAAAAGGCCATTCCAATGTCGATACACTACGGACGTGGGCCCGAAACCAACTGACTGGCCTACACGACGCGATGGCCGGAACGCGAGACGATCGGACGCGAGACGTGATCGCAACCTACGTGGACCGCATCACCGTCTGGCCGTCGCAACGACGCGGCGAAATGCGCCTGAATCCCGCCGCCGCACCGCTCTGGAAACGCCGTTACGCAGAGCCAACGGCAGCCAACCGCGACAGGCCCTCGCGGTCCGACCAAGAACATGCCGCGCACGCGCGGCGAAAACGCCACGACCGCCCCGAAGGACGGTCGCGTGGTAACCCAATCGGGGCGACTGGATTCGAACCAGCGACCTCTTGACCCCCAGTCAAGCGCGCTAAACCGGACTGCGCCACGCCCCGCATGCAGAACACTTCTCACGTCGGCCAATCGACCCCGAAAGCCGACAACCCACTCTCCGACGCTCGAACTCCAGCACCAGACTACTCCGTTGCTGCCCCGCTGGTCAACCGCCGGTAACAGGCGTATCGCCGCGCATCGTGGACGGTGCTTTGCCTGTCGCTGCGAAGCGCCTCTTCTCGTAAGGAGCCGTCGGCCGATTGCCAAACGGAGCCAACTCGGCAACGAAGGCGCCCGCAAGCCACTATGATAATGCTCAGGTCGCGCCGACCGCGTGAGCAACCGGTACCATTGTACCGGCTCGGGCTGTACAGCGAAACTGCCAATTAAGTGAGCCTGATCATGGTCACGGACTCGCGTTGTCGTAAAGGGTGACACGTTCCCATTCGTACCAGCCGTGGCAAAGACAAGGATCGGCAAGCACCGACCTCTGCAGGGCGAACCCGCCGGGCGTCGCGGTTGGACGTGTCGCCCGTGACTTTAACGCTTAACCTTATCCCGTATGCCACTGAGCCTGCCTTTACATTCGTGCCAGCCGTCGGCCCTGAGCTGAACATCCGTCGAGTCAAACCGGCGTCGCAGCATGTCAGCTTCCGATCGGCGGCCTGCAGACCAGTGCGATAGCCAGGGACAACGTTGAGCTGGTTATGATCAACAGCAGCGTAGATCGCACGGCCTCGGTCGATTCGAGTCGGTGCAGCCGAAGCTGAGTACCAAGCGTGCCGTTGCCGTGGTGAACTCAGGTGTGTACTCGCTCTTGCGCGGGCGGCTCATCTCTTTCAGGGGGCTCTCATTCGCCTCGCTTAATCGACTTTCCCACATCTGCAGACGTGGGCCACCCCACCCAGCGGAAACGCCGGATTCACTATTCGCCATTCTGAATCCTATCCCTACGGGCAATCCATGGGGTTGAGCTGCTCAGGCGTGTCGGTGTACGCTGTACCCTCGAACCCGAACTTAATACGCTGAACGTCCGAGACGTTCAGGATGAAGTTCGGAGGGCTGCCGACGCCCAGCCCGTGAAGATCGACCCACGTCGTGTGCGCACTGGGTGAGGAGTCGCCCTGTGCCGTTAAGATGTATGCCTGAACGTCCGTCACGTTGACCACGCCGTTCGGACCCGTAAACCCCGGAAGCGGTGGAAGATCGCCGGTGCCGGCACCGACAACGTCACCGTAGTAGCGTACCCCGGGCTTGCGGATTGTGCCTATGATCATCGCATCGGAGAACACCACCCCGTCAGCCGTCGCCCGGATCCCGTAGGTAGCCACCGGCACGATCTCGCAGTCGCCCAGGTGTATCACCGGCTCACTCCAAACGCGGTACGCAGGCGTATCGACGACCCGAGCGACGTACTCCCCGGGCACCGGCTCTTCGGGCTGATCCACCCAGCCAAGCGCGCCGGCAGCCCCAGGTCCGGCGATCAACTCAACCGCAAAGGCCACTGCCGCCGGCCCGTTGTTGGGCGCAAACGAGACGTACCGATTCTTGCGCGCGTCATGCGGCGAAGGAGCCGCCGCCGGCATCTCCACGCCACACTGCAACGCGAATACATCGAATGCATCAACCGCAGCCTCCACGATGGACCCCGCCCCCAGATCGGACGCATCGAAGCGCACTTTCACTGCGGAAGTCGGTGGGACGAAGTCGGCGATCCGGAAAGTTTTGGCGTACCAACCGCCGAAGACCTCCTCGCCAGTGGGACCCACCGCCTCCAGTGCCGACCAGGTCGTCCCGTCGTCGTTGGATATCCATATGACGAAAGTATCCGCCTGCGGGCTGTCGCCCTCGGTGTTCGAGTACCAGCGTGCGTAACTGACATACGCGGTGGTCAGCCCGTCAACGTCGAACGCCGGCGACGTGAGCGTCGTCGTCCCGCCATCCACGTCGGAGTTACCGGCTACGTTGTCCGTAAGGTAGCACCTGCCGGAACCGTCGAAGTCGCTGGGCGGATCGCCTCGATTGTAATTCACGGGAATCCCCGTTACCCACTGTCCGTCGCTGGCATTGCCGCTGACGGTCCACCCCGTCGAGGTTTCGAAGTCGAAAGACGCAACTGTGGTTATCCCCGTAGCTACGAGCACGGTAAAGGGGCTGGCAGTTGCATCCGGCGGATCGTTGACCGGCGAGCCTCCTGGTGCGTCGGATTCGGCTGAAAAATAGAACCGCAGGTTTTCCCCGCATGCAGTGGCGGGCAGGACCGCCTCGTATTCGTTGGGGGCTATCTCGTTCATGGCGACCGTCGTGTAGCTGACTCCGTCAATGCTGTAGCTTAAGGTACCCGTACCCGGAACGGGGTTGGCGACAATCGGCAGAACGTTGACCCTGACCGCCTCGGCGACGTCAGGCGTTATCATAGCGGGCAGGCCGTCCGGATACTCGAACTCAATCAGCGTGAGAGCTGGGCAGTCGAGGTTGTGAGCACCGAACCCCGTACATATCGCACTGCGGTGAGGCGTGCCGTTCCCTATGACCCCATCGTCATCATCCAGCGTCAGATAGTCGATGGCTATCTGGGGCGTGATGCTTGAACCGGTGTGCAACAGCATGGCGTTGACAGCCAGGCTGCCGAGTATGTCGATGTAATCGAAAGGATCGGTGATCGCCAACTCATTCCGCGTGTCCCACACTGCCCCGGACAGCAGCCCCGCGCAGTCATGAGCCTCACCTATGCAAGGGTATTGTATGGTGTTGTTCGCGTTGCGCAGCGGCGTAATGCAGTTGCCCAGGAACCCGACTCCAAGGTTGGGGTCATCCGCGATCAGCAGGGACATCACGTCCCCCATCCCTTCGCCATACTGATCTTGCCCGCTTCCTGCCGCGTTGACCAGGTGATGTCCGTATTCATGATGCACGACGCTGGCAAAAGCGCTGTTCGGGTAGGGGCTGCTGCTCCGGCAGAAATTGAGGGACAGATCCAGCGGATCCCACCAGGCGTTGGCCGGGCATACAAAATCGTTGCGGTTCACGTATACAGGAGACTCCGGTTGTTGCAGCGTCGGGTACGACGGGTTGTGGTACAGGGTGAAATCACGGACCACGTTGGCCTGAACATAGGCATTGACCTCGGCTCGAGTGAATTCCGAGTTGGCCGCGTTGTGCAGGAAATCCGCCGGACCGGGAGGCGTAACCGTTTGAGAAAGAGTCGTATCGCTCCCGGCCATGTTGTACACGCGGAACCATTGCCCCCGAACCGCAGACTCCACGGTGACCGCGGAAGTTCCTCCATTCGGTATGCTGAACACCCCGTCGCTGTCCGCGTAAGCAACCGTCGTTCCGATGCTAACGCGGGCATAGGGCATCGGTTCCGGCAGCTCGTCAGCGCATTGCTCCGCAGCCGCCCCTTTGGTCGCAAGAGCGCTCACCGTGCCTATGACGTCCTCTGTCTGTATGAGGCTCTCGCGATAGAGGATCTCACCGGTCTGTGCGTCTACTACGAACAGCCAGCGTTCGGGCCTGCCGCTCACGCCCAAGTACGTGTATGCGAGCGTAGGATCGACGACTTCATCATCGACGCCCGCGAAGATCACCATCTCGCCCAGCGTGTACGCCTCAAGCTCCGGTGACGCGTCAACGACAGCGTTGTAGGCCACGTGAGGGTCTAGGGTAGGCGCCCGCACGCCAACCTCAAACGTCCCGAGTCTGTGAAGTGACGATGTCACCTGGACTACCACAGGGGACGGATCATTGCGAACGAGAACCCGCAGGTCTGAGCGAAAAACGGGTATCCCTTCCCTGAATTGCGAGTAATACACCAGGGTGAACTTGTACCGCCCGGTACTGCGATCATACATGATCGGTTGCGTGGTCCGTCCGTCGGTAACGTGGAGCCCGGCCTGGAGGTCATCAGGATCAACGCCGAACAGGCGTGCATGGTCGCGACGAAACCGGTCGGCCGCAACGACAGCAGTCGCCCCCGCAGCCATGGGCCGACCATATACCGTGCGAACGTGCTCGCCTGCCACATATGCCTGCACACCCGGGTAACGGTCCTGCATGCCCTTCCAGGCTCGGTCCTCGGCAGTTCCGCCGGGCAGCCGGGCGCCTAACGCGGCGCTTCCCATATGAAGCCCACATATCACCGGAAGAATCCATCGCCTTGTACTCACGTCGAGTCCCTCTCCCAAACAAAACCGATACTGCAACCACCACTAATACATCTACATCTCATAGACAAGGCGACGATAGTCCGAAACCCCAGTCAAGAACGCAAGCCATGAATACAAGTCGATAACCCGACCCGCACGCAGGGGAGCACTCACCGGCTCGCGCGGTCGCCGGACCTATGAGCCACGCTGCTATCACGCCATCATAACAAGAAACCCCCTCAAATGGAACCACATGGATCAGCAATCGCGGGAGGGAGGTGCTTTCCCCGGATGCGCTTGATCCGACGTGCAGGCTCAGTCGGTATGTCGCCCACGTTCGCGAGATCGTGGCGTACGTTGGATGACCACGGGAGGGCGCTCGTGGGGATAGTCGCCGTAGGCCTCTTCGAAGACCCTCGCAGCCTCTTCTATGCCGACCATGTTAGCATCAGCCCCGTCGCGTGTTATTGCGGCACCTTTCCCCTTCTCACGGGCATCACGCGCGCGCGCCAGCCACACCGTCTGTGTCGGATAGGCGAACTCGACACCCAGCCTGTCGGCCAAGCGCAAGATGTCCACGAACAGCCGATGCCTTTCGCGCAGCTCGGTCGGCCAGTCCGGAACCTCGAAGAACAGATAAAGCAGGATGTCCAGCGACGACGCCCCGAACTTGTTGAAGTACACGTGGTAGTAGTCCTTGCGCGTGTGTGGCTGCAGACGGATCAACTCTCGAATCCCTTCGCAAAACGCGTCGATCTTGTCCGGGGGAGTGTCATACGTAATGGAAAGTATGATCCGGGCCCGCCGATAGCGCCTCGCGCCGTAGTTGTCCACCTGCGTGTTGACGATCGACGAATTGGGAATCGTCACAACGGAGTTGTAGAACGTTCTGACCCGTGTCGACCGGAAACCCACTCGCTCGACCGTGCCCTCGACCTCGCCTATGACGATCCAGTCCCCGATTCCGAAGGGCCTGTCGAACAGAACGGTGATCGAGCCGAAAAAGTTACCTAGTGTGTCTTTGGCGGCGAACGCCATAGCCAAACCGCCGATGCCCAGCGCTCCCAGCACGGTGCTTGGGGGCTTACCCCACCACGCAAGAACCACGAGGATCACCACCAGAATGACAACCAGGCGAAGGATGGTGCGCAACAACGGTATGAGCACATCGTCGAACCGAGTGAGCTGCACCTCCTTGTCGGCTGCTATGTGCCCGCCGAGAACGTCGACAAACCGGTATCCGACCCATACCGCGGTGACGGCCAATGCCAACCGTGTGATCGGCAACAGCACGCCCAGCGCTTCCGGAGGCAATAGCAGGTGGTGCAGGGCGTAGAGCCAGAAAAGCACCGTTACTATAGCTCCGGACGAACGCAGTGCGCGGCGCTGCACGTCAACCCCCACGTTGACCCCGCTGCGCCTGAACCAGCTCCGAAGAAGCAACGTAGCCAGCCCCGCCGATACCAGCTGGATGAACCACCCCAAAGGCACCAGCGCCAGGAGCACCGCCCATTGCCATACCTCCAAATGCCAGAACGACGCCCGGAGAGGCTCGGGCATCGCGCGGCGCAGCCACAGCCCGAACGTTAAACGCTCTTCAACACCGGCTTCGCGCAATTCGGCGATTATGGGCCTGTCTTCATACTCCTGGTACAGCGCGTCAAGGGTCTTAAGTGTTTGCGGCGTGAAACGCCACTCACCGTGCAACTCACCCTTCTCTTCGATGCGCCCGATGACGATGTTGCCCGTCTTACCAAGGTGAAACTCGTACGGGACGCCCGTAGGATCATTGGGAATCTCGGAGAGAACCACCAGCTTGATCTTGTCCATTACGATCTTGAGCTTGTGCGCCAGATCCGGGCCACGCACGCTCCACGCCTCACTGTCCTGCCCCGTCGGGTCGAGACATTGCACCGCAGAGTCCACATCCTGTGGATGGGCGTTCATCGCATCCAGGAAGGTGCTCATTGTCGCCCGCGGGGAGCGCCGCGCCGCCGGAGCCTTGGCCTCCGTCGATTCCGGCACCTCAGCCCTACTCGCGAGTTCGCTCTCCAAGGCCGGCAGAGAATCGAGCGTTGACGTGGTGAACAGCCAATGACCCGTCGCTCCGTCGCGCTCCAGTCGGATTTCGGGAATGGGAGATTCGGCAGCAACGCCTTCCGCGACTTTGCCACGGTAGAAGACGAACTCGCTCATGCCGTCCGTCTTCTCGGGGATGTCCCCCAACGTCACTCCCTGTTTGTCGATTATGCTGTGCAACCGACGGGCTAGCTGCCTTGCTCGCTCGCCTGTGTCGTCCTCTCCCAGCTCGGAAGTGTCCAGGCACGCAACCGCGTCGTCGATCCGCTCCGGGTGCTCGCCCAGCGCCTCTTGAAAGGCCACGAGGAATTCCCGCATCGTCGCGCGTGGACTGCTGAGATCGGGCTCGCGTGGAGCCTTCTGCTCCGCGCCCGCCGTGGGTGATGCGCCCTCCTCGCGCGGCACTTCCCGCTCATCAGCGCCGGCGCCGCCGGTCGAGGCAGCAGGTGGCGGATCGACGCCGCCAACGCGCGAGGTCGACGCGCGTGCCGCCGCGATTTGCGCCGCCACCATGCACGATAGCACGAGCAGCCGGACAATGCGGAAGACGATCGTCATACTGTCTGCCGTTGCTCCGTCCTTCACCTGTGGCATCGTACCGCATCTCATCCGGATCGGCTACCGACACCGATGCAAACGCATAAGCCGGCAACGGTCGGGCTTCTCCCGGACCTGTATGACCGCGCGCATTGGCGCGCCGGCGTCGCCTCCGCATGATCCCGCAGCCTCGCTCTTAACGCTTCGCGCAGAGGGGAACAGCCCGCGTAGCTCAGGGAGATCGCAGAATCGCGCACGCCGGCTCAGACATGTTACGACGGCGGGGATTGGTCGCCTCAACCATGCGACCCTTCTGCCCCGTCGAGACTTCGCCCGAACGAAGTCACGCCACCGGGCCTCAGCTACGCACGTCGTG
>JBHHXS010000138.1:0-9171 GCA_046757145.1 Phycisphaerae bacterium
GGGTTATTTGCTGGCGGACATGCTCGTGGCCTGGTGGCTAATCGGGAGCCTCAGCGGACTCGGCGCCCTTACCTGGGTGGTTCTGCTGCTTGGATTTCTCGCCGCCGGGGTTTATAATTTTAAGGTCTGCGAATGCCAGGCCGGTCGAGCGGAAGGGTACTAACACCCCAGCTTTGCGCATCTGGGAAGGCTTGGCGTATGTCTACTAGACACACAGGTGAGCGAATCAGCAACTACCTGCTGGAGGCGCAAGTAGGCGCCGGCAGCTTCGGCGAGGTATGGCGCGCCCGCCATCATGTTTTCGACGACGTAGTTGCCATCAAAATCCCCACCGATCCGCAGTATGTACGTAACCTGCGTCGTGAGGGGCTGGCGGTGCACGGGCTTCGCCACCCCAACATCGTCCGCGTGATCGACCTTGATCCATACGCCGATCCGCCTTATCTCGTGATGGAATACATCGACGGGTCCTCACTACGGGAGGTGATAGACCATCACAAAGCCGACATACCTTTGGAGGCAGCGGTCGAGATCATCCGCGGAGTGCTGCACGCAGTGGGTGCGGCACACGACGGGGGAATGGTTCATCGCGACATAAAGCCGGCTAACATCCTGCTCAACCATCCGATCGACCAGATCGCCTCGGTAACGGAGCGGTTGGTGAAAGTCACTGATTTCGGCCTGGGGGACGTGGGAGTGGCCACGACCCAATCCATTATGCAAAGCGGGAGTATGGTGACACAGGATGGTCGTAGTATTGCCGGCACCCTCGCCTACATGTCGCCTGAGCAGAAGGAAGGTGCCGATCTCGACGGGCGAAGCGATCTGTATGCGTGTGGCATCGTCCTGTTCGAGCTGTTGACCGGTGAGCGGCCTCAAGGATACGACGTGCCCAGTGCTCTGCGCCCGGAAGTCCCCGTCCTCCTGGATGACGTGTTCAGACGATGCTATACGCGGCGTGAACGCCGCTACGGTAGTGCCGGCGAGATGCTGGCGGCCTTGGATAGTCGAAAGGCACCGCGACGGACGAAGACCTCGCCCCCGCCTGTGCCCCGTCGCTGGCTGCCCCCCGGTAGGGAGCCGCGCTGTCCGGGATGCGACGCCGCCGTGCACCGCGACGACCAGTTCTGCATTTGTTGCGGGCGTCAGTTAGTGGAATACGTACCCCGGTGCCCCACTTGCCATGCATATGTCCATTCGCCCGACCTTTTCTGCATCTACTGCGGTACTGACCTGCGGATTCTCGCGTGAAACGCATGAAAGACATAACGGTGCGTAGATGCCCGCCGACGCTGTAATTGTCGTGGTCTTTGTGCTGGTCGTGGGGTGTGCAGCCTTTCTGTTCGGCATCCTGTACACCGTCGCACGGTTGATTGGCGGCGCCTTGCGTTGCATGATGCACGGTGTGAGACCACGACACCGCGGGGTGAAATACGCCCGGCCCGCGACCGCAGCGCGGGTCCAGGTCTGCGCGAACGAGCAGTGTCGAAAGACCGAATCCCGCAAGGGTGCGCGGTTTTGCAGCCGCTGCGGCATGCCCCTCGGCGGCGCCCCGGACAAACAGAGGCGATAATCCACGATGACGGACAGTGCTGTCAACGCGTTGCAGCGAGAAATGGACTTTCTCTCCGGAGTTGGTGAGAATCTGGAGGCAGCAAAGGGGAAGCACCTCAGCGGATCAATCTGGAAGCGCGCGGACAACGATGAAAGCGACCGCCTGCGCACGCTGATGGCTGAGGCTCGCTGCTACGACCGCGAGCGACTCAAGTCGCTGCCCGCCAATCGGCGCGTGGAGCTTCACGGGTTTGAGCGGCGGCTCGTGTTCTGGACCAGGCCGACGGGCGTAGCAATCGCCTCCGTCCTCTCTCCGCTGCGCCATTACGCTTCTTCGGCTTCAGGTGAGCCTCCGGCCATCGGGCTGGGCGAACTGACGGACCATATCCGCCAGCTAGTACGCAACCGTCGCGTGCCCCACATCATCGGCGTTTGCAGTCCCACCGGGTTCACCGAAGAAGCCAGGCAGGTGCGGATCGATATACCCCACACGGTGGTCGTGCTTATCGAACCTGACGAGCATGGCGGCTGGCGCACTGCCGGCACCGGGGACGAGGTCGACCCGCGCCTCGTGCGCCTGTTCGACCCGGAAGGTGCAACGGAGAAAATGCAGCGTGTCAGATCGATTATAGATGAGCAAAGTGCCGATCTGCTTACCGGCGGGCTGTCAGCCTCATCGGTGGCTAAGAGGACGGCTTTGCCGGAAACGGTCGTCCGGACCGTGTTTGAGCGCGTGGCGCGCGACGATCCCGAATTGAGGTTCTCCGAACGGGACGGACAGTTTCTCTTGTATCGTGGTGCGCCTGCAAAAACCCATGGGAGAAGATCGATGAGCGTCATCGACCGCATCAAGCAGCTCTTTTCCAGTGAAGGTGACGAGACGGAGAAAGTCAACCTGCTGTCCGAGCGTCGGGCGGCACTGGCGCAGAGACGTGACCGCATCTATGAGGACATCGGCAAGCTCGAGAAGAAGGAAGCGGAGTTGCTCGCGCAGGGCAAAGCCGCCAAGTCCCAGGTGCCCAGGCGCAGGATTGCCGCACAATTGGCCCAACTGCGAAAGGACATCGGACGCGAGAATGCGACCGCGGCCATGCTCAATAAACAGATCGACATCATCAGCACCGACATCCATAACCTCACCCTCATTCAGCAGGGCGAGATGGCAAGCCTGCCCGACACGCAGGAGCTGACCGAGAATGCAGTCAAGGCGGAGGAGATGCTCGAGTCCCTCGCCGCCGATGCCGAACTCGTTGGCTCCCTGGAATCCGGCATGGAGCAGGTGCTTGCCAGCGAAGAGGAGTTGGCCATTCTGCGCGAGTTTGAGGAGACCGATAAACCCGCCTCAGAAGCGGATCGGCCCGGCGCCGTTGAAGCCACGAGGTCGCACACCCGGGCGGAATCTCCCCCCTCTGAAGCCCCGGGCAAGCCGGAGAAGACCTCCCCGGAATCAGAGCGGGAGGCAACCTCACCCGACCCGGAGGCAACGTAACGCGATGCAGTGTGGGTTTTACGATCTCATAGCCGCAGGGCCTGGCACAGTGTGCCGCATTGTAGTTGAAGAAGTTGGGATGCTCACCGCATGGGTTTTCTAGAATGGTTGACTAAGCGCGACAAACCGCTGTCGCAGATGTCGCGTGCCGAGCTGCGCCGCCAGGAGCTCATGCTGGAGAAGGACCGCGCCCAACTGCTCAACAAGGTAACCAAACTCTCCAAGCAGAAGCAGACCATCTTCGAGCGAGGAGCTGCGGAGAAAACACCCGAAGTAAGGCGCATGTACGCCCAGGAATTCGAGATGAAAACTTCCGAGCAGCTCATGCTAAGCCGTCAGCTTAACATCCGCAGCAAGGAGATGATGACGGTCTCCCGACTCCGCATGCTGCGCGAAAACGCGGACCGGGCAAAACGATCGGGTAAGCTCGGGCTCATCTCGGAAGCGGATATGCTCAAGCTCGGTAAGCTCATAGAATCCGACGCCGTCAAGGCGGAGGTGTACCAGGAACGATTGGATGAGATCCTCGCCGTCGGCGTACAGGTCGACGAGGGCGCAGCCGCAATCAACGACGCCGGACGGACCGTCATGGACGTGTGGGACAAGATGGACCGCGGAGCAATAACCGATACTGTGGAGGGCTTCGACCAGGCCGACCGCGGTGTACGTGAGAGACAGGCGGCGGCAGACGCGTGAAACAGAGGTAGCGGAGCAGTTGTGGCCGACGACGGCCGATCGAGGTGCACGAAGTGAACTCCTATCCGAGACTCTTACGACGCAGTATTGTTAACCGGCAGATCGGCGGGGTATGCGCCGGCCTGGGAGAGTATTTGGGTTTGGACCCTACGGCCGTTCGAGTGGCTTACGTCTTGTTGTCGGTATTCTCCGCGGCGTTTCCGGGGATCCTCGTCTACATCGTCCTCTGGGTTCTGATCCCCGAACGAGAGTACTACTAGTCGGCACTTGGCGCGGCCAGGCACGAGATCTGCGGGCACCGCCGTACCCGTGCGGGCGGACGTCCGCTCTGCGGTTTTGGAACATGCTGTAAAGGCTTTTTGCCCATGGCTCTATTCAAATCGGCTGAGGAGCGTCGCATCGAGCGCGACATCAAGATTCGCCAGGGTATCAGACGAATCGAGAAGAGCATACGCGAACAGGCGAAGTTCCAGGATGAGTTCATCCGCAACGCACAACACGCCAAGAAGATAGGCGACACCAATCAGTACGCGTTCATTCGCAACTCACTCAAGAAAACCGCGATGATCCGCAAGATGCTCGAGAGGCAGCTTCTGGCGGTGAAGAACGCCTTGCTCATCAAGCGGCAGGCGGAGGCGTCGGCTGACTTCGCCCAGAGCATGGGACTGATGGCTTCCGAGATCGGCAAGCTGTTCGGCGAAACCGATCTGGTAAAGACCCAGGCGGACTGGGAAAAGGCTATGGTGCAGTCACAAACCATGGAGGAGCGCATGAGCATGTTCCTGGACACGATCGAGGACGTAGCCGCTCAGGATATGGAGATGAGCACCACCGAGGAGGTGATCACCGACGACGAGATCGATCGCCTTATCGAGGCGGAAGCCGAAGCCGACCATCAAAAGGAACTGGACAAGCTTGCCGGCCTCCGTGCTGAACTCGATTCACTCAAACAGCAGGGGGAAAAACAAAAGTAGGATCCGCAACGCAGACAAAGATATATGTAGGGGCCGCGGCGCTCCCTCGCCTACCGGTTCTGGGTGGAGCGGTCAAGGGGCTGTCGCCTGGGTTTAGGACGGCTAATCCGCGGACAGCGTGGACGTTGATCGCAGGTATGCGCGACAAACTGATTCACGCGTACGATGAAGTGGACCTCGAGGAGGTCTTTAAGACAATCCAACAGGATACTCCGGATTTGTTGGCGCGAATTCAGCCACTGCTCCCGCAGCATCCCGGATGAGCTAAATGAGCTTGCGCGAACATGCAGTGCTTATCCGAGCCCCAAGCGTCTCCGACTTCGGCGCGCCGCTGCATGATCGTTCGCGCAATATGTTGGCGAGCGACGGGTTGACGGTCCGGATCCGAGCCCGCAGCGCGAGCGACGGGTTGGATGTAGAAACCCTGCGCTTGCGCGCCGTAGCAACCGCGCGCGCAATGTGGAAACCACGCGCCGGCGCTTGGGGCTCGGATGTGTGCCGCGTGTTCGCGCAGGACGACATGGAATCGCTCGTTGAGTGGCTATGACTGTCTCGTTTTCGACATTTGATCGGCTAAAGAGCAAGGGGGTCGGTGCGTACAAGAAAGGCGATTATCTAGCTGCGAAGACATATTTGATCGACGCGGCAGAATGTATGGTTGAGCTGGCGGAGAAGGCCAAATCACCCGAGGCACGCCGGCAGCACGAGGAGCTGGCTGCGGAGCTGGTGGACCTGGCAAAGGACTGTGACCGCCTGCACAGGTCACCGGGCAAGGCGCGGAGAGCAGGCCCCGTTCGACAGCGGGAAAAGGAGGATGACTCGGGAGCCAATGCCTCCGACTGGATCGTCAAGGCCAAGCCGGCCGTCGGCTTCGACGACATCGCCGGCCTCGAAGACGTCAAGGAGGAAATCCGCCTGAAGATGATCTACCCGTTCGCTCACCCGGAACTGGCACGCAAATACGGCATCAGCACGGGCGGAGGGGTACTTCTGTACGGCCCACCGGGGACGGGCAAGACCATGATCGCCAAGGCCATCGCCCACGAGATAAACGCCATCTTCTTCGTTGTGAGCCCGGCCCAGATGCTAAGCAAATGGGTCGGTGAGGCGGAGCAGAATGTCCGAAAGCTGTTCGATGCCGCCAAGGAAGAAAGTACCTCGGTCATCTTTCTTGACGAAGTGGAGGCGCTCGTTCCCAAACGCAAGGGCGACACGTCGGCCGTTATGCAGCGCGTGGTTCCGCAGATCCTACAGGAGCTGGAAGGCTTTGACCGCACGAGCGAACGGGCGCTACTATTCGTCGGGGCGACGAACAAGCCGTGGATGCTGGACGAAGCGCTACTTCGCCCCGGGAGGCTGGACGCAAGGATCTACATCGGGCTGCCCGACGCCCCGGCCCGGTACAGACTGCTGGAGATCTGCTTCGAAGACCGCCCCCTCGACGACAGCGTGGATTTCGGTGAGCTGTGCGATCGGCTTGAGGGGTATAGCGGTGCTGACATTAAGAACATAGCACTGCAGTCTGCGCAGCGCCCGTTTATGGAGGCTATCACCGGACGACAACCCAGACCAGTTGCCATGCGCGATATAATCTCAGTTATTGAGTCTACGGCGCCGTCCGTACATCAGGCTGATCTACTTCGCTTTGAGAGGTTCTCCAGAGAAGGGAAATAGTAAACGCTGATGGCTCCACAATTCGACCCACAACTGTTCTTGAGCCATGGGGACAGCATTGCCCTGCAGGTGCCTGCGTCGGAGATCTTCGGGCTGCTAACCCGATCACTACATCTGCCAACGGACTGGACGGCACTCGTGACGCTGCAAACAGGGCACCATGTCGTAGTACCCTGTGGCGGCTGCATCGAGAGCACCGACGCCGTGGACGTCATGTTCGTGCGCGTCTCGCCGATTGATCTAGCCTTCGACGTAACGGACCTTGTTACGCGCGATCGCTACGTGTGCCGGGCGCACGTCCGCGCTCGGGTCAGCGTGATCCCCGAGAGAACGGAGCTGCTCTCCTTCAAAAAGCAGGTCCTCGGCAGCGATCGCATAGCGCAAGTCGGCGGGCTCACCCACTCTGTGCAGCCGACGATCAAGCCGGCCCTTGCCAAGTTCGCCTCCGAGCACGATGCGAGTGATCTGATCGAGGCGGGGTGCACCGAGGCGCTTTCATCTGCCGTGGGTGATGCGATAAAGGTGTCTTGCTTCAAGGCCGGAATGACGCTCGAGCAAGCGCCGGACGTGCAAGTTGACTCTCAGACGTTTCGCAGAGCACTGGACGCTCAGCGTGAAGCTGCACGCCGCCGGGCTGAGCACCGGGCGGCCACGGAGCTGCAGGCTGCGTTAAGGCAGGCGCAAACGGAGCACGTCGACCACCTCGCGGCGCTGCTCGCCCGACTATGCGAGTTGGCTAAGGGCTCGCCGGACGTCGAGCTCCCAGAGCTTATTCGCACGTTCAACGAACCGCAGCGGGCGCAGCTTTACGAAGCGCTTTTCGCACATCATGCACCGCAGCAGCGGACACGCTGGATCGTGGTAGCTGCCGGCGGGGAACTGATGTTCTTCCACCCCCAAAAGCTGGATGCGCCGTCGCGCCGGGTTGACATAGGCGGCGCCGCTGGTCCGGTGCGATCCGTGCAGGCGTCGGTGGCCGATGAGGGTGCCGCGCAACTGTTAATAGGTGCAGCGACCGGAGTCTATCGTTTCCCAGTCGACCGCGGGTCTCCAGATCTGACGCTTCTTGTGTCAGGCCGGCCTCAAGTCCGCGGGGGATTCAATGCGGTGGTCGCCGTCGGCGACCGCGTATTGGCTTCTCACTCGGAGCTGGGGCTGTGCGAATGGAGGGTATCAGCCCCTGACGCAGTCCGGTACCGTCTGGAGACACTGACCAGGTCCGCCGATACGGTCCGACACATACAGCTCCTTGCCGGTGACTTGTTCTGCTCGATAGACGCTCTTGTGGTCCAGTGGGCCGTCGACGACGAGTCCGACACACCTGCACACACGTACACCGGAAGCTCGGCCAACATCACCGCCCTGCACGCGACCGCGCGGGGCGTGTTTGCAGGGAACGGTAACGGCGACGTGCTTCGTTGGGCCGTCGGGCGCCCGGACGACCCGCAGCGGCTGCACACAGGCAGTCGGCGATCGGCGGAATCGCTGTGGCTCGTATCAACCAGCGGCGTCGAGCGCCTGTTGTTCGCGGACACCTCGCCGCGCGTACGCGCACAGGTGCTGGGCGACAACTTTGCGTGCGAATACCAGGCCGGGGGCCAAACCCTCCGCCGCGTCGAAGTAGCGCCGGACTTGATCGTGGCAACCAACGATTTGCGTGACCGGCTGTTCTGTTGGACGCCGGGGCGTCCGGAGCGGCCGTATGCCACACTAGGTATCTCGAGCCTGTGTGGGAGAACCGTTCAGGACGTCTGCTTAGTGGGATAGGCCGGCAGATAAACTGCACAGTCTGCTTTCCGGGTGTTGGATAGTCCTATAAAAAGTGATGCATCTGGTCCCGAACGCCAGAACCGGGCAGGCAGTACGATGCGTCACAAATACGAACACCCACCGCTTCTATACGGTTGTAGATCTTGACTCAAGCGGGAGTTTTCTCTAACGTATTCTATTGCGAGATGTCAATTATTCTAGAGGAGTAGCTATCCACAATTCGCCGATGGTATGTGATCTACAAGTGGCGCCTGATGCTCCCGCCATGACGAGGAGGCAATGTTATGATGCGCAAAGCTAAAACTTGGCTGTTCGTTGTCTCGTTCGCCGGTCTACCTCTTGTGACAACCGCTACGTGTGACACTCCCACGGGGACGGCGCAGTTCTTCAGCAACGACAGGCCTCGCCACGACCACGAGTGGCAAATCCTGGACATGAACATCGGCATCGATCATTACGACGATGGCTATGTCATCTACCAGGAGTGGGAGGACGACTGCTTCCTGTGTTTTTGAGCCCGTAGCTGCGGCAACGCACGAAGTAGCAATGATCCTCTTGAGACCGCACCGTCGGCACCCGGACCAAGTCGGCGGGCCCGTCGACTTCCCGCTCGAATGAACAGTCGGCAACGCACTAGCGGGGCCCACGCGTGCGGTCTGGGTTTGCGCCGGCCTTGACACAGTACGCGGACGGCCGTTAGCCTTGTTATGCTCGGGGTTGGCGCGATTCCCTGCAGTCGTATGAGCCTTCCGCTGTTGATTCACGCGCGCGCTTAGGACGCCGCGCGGGCATGACGCTTCGATCCGTCCGTTGCTTTTCGGCGCGCGGCTATGGCAGGTGACCGCGAGAGAACATCCATGATCAGGCCTGGAAGAGTTGGCGTTGTATGGCCCGGCGTGCTGGTTGCGGTCGCCTCGAGTATTGCGTGTGCCCAACCTGCTGCATCGGAGGATGCTATCATTCGTCCGATCCAGCGTCTGTCGACGATCGCCCAAGGCGACCAGCGGCGCATCG
>JBHHXS010000139.1:0-9151 GCA_046757145.1 Phycisphaerae bacterium
AACGCCTGACCTATCTGCAGCGGTGAGCTGACAGCGTATGAAATTCTTCAACCTCGAGACGGTACAGCTAGGCCTGAGCAACCTGCGGCTGCACAAGCTCCGCTCCCTGCTTACATCGCTTGGGATCATCTTCGGCGTTGCAGCGGTCATCTGCATGCTGTCGATCAGTGAAGGGGCCTCAGCCGATGAGATGCGCATGATTGAGCTCATAGGGACGCGAAACATCATCGTAAACTCGGTGAAACCCTCTCAGACAAGAACGACACAGGGCAACACCAACCTCGTCGAATACGGCATAACGCGTGACGACGTAGCCATTATAAAAAACACACTCCCCCACATTAGGCACGTCGTCCCGCTGAAAACCGTAGCGTATGGCGTACGCCACTCGGAGCACCAGGCGACTTTCCGCGTGGTGGGCACCACGCCCGCGTTCTTCGAGATCGTCAACATCCGGGTGTCTACGGGACGGGCGTTAACCAGCCAGGACATCGACAGCCGGGCCAGCGTATGCGTGATAGGCGAGGAGGTACGAAGGGAGCTCTTCCCCTTCAAGGACCCCATAGGAGAGACCATACTCGCGGACCGGTACCCCAGCGCCGTGCCCATCTCCGTGGTCGGCGTGTTGATGCCGGTGAGGACCGCCGGCGCCCCGGCGCGCGGGGTGCAAGAGCGAGACCTGAATCGTGAGATCCTGATCCCGTTCTCCACTGCCCTGGCGCAATTCGGAGAAACGATGAGGCGAATGGGCGCCGGTACGCGCGAGTTCATCAAGATGCAGTACTCCGGACTTTACGTAAACGTCGATGACATCGACAACGTCCTGCCCGTGTCGAGAATGGTTAAGAGAGCTTTGGAACACGGGCATGAGGAGCTTGACTACGAAGTGAAGGTCCCGCTCGCGCGGCTCGAACTCGCCAAGAAGAAGAAGCGTAACAACCAACTCATGCTCGGTTTCATAGCAGGGATATCCCTGCTCGTCGGCGGGATCGGAATCATGAACATAATGTTGGCTACGGTGACCGAGCGCACGCGTGAGATCGGGATCCGGCGGGCACTCGGCGCTCGGCAGGGGCACATAGCCGCTCAGTTCGTCGTGGAGACTGTCGTGCTGTCCACGGGGGGTGGGGTGCTCGGGGTAACGCTTGGGATCGTCGGAGCGTATGCAGTCAACACGTTCGCTGAGTGGGAGACAATCGTAAGCTTCTGGTCCATCGCGGTCAGTTTCGGGTTATCGGTCCTTATTGGGATCTTCTTCGGCATGTACCCTGCGCTGGCTGCCGCCCGCCTGGACCCGATAGAGGCATTGCGCTACGAGTAGCCGAATAAACTGAAAGCCGCTGCAAGTAAAGCACGGATTTGCTCGTTGGGCCGGGCGCAGCCAGGATACGCCCAACTCTTCCTCTGCGGGACTTGTCTTCCGCGCGTCAGTGTGGTATACTTAGAGTGCAGTTGGTTTCCCCCGCCAGTCTATTTCTCCCGTGTGATTGAGGTGCGTTGAATTCGTGCGCACAGGCCGGATGTCTCGTTCCGTTTTTTCGGACGAAACCAGGCGCTCCGCGCGGTGGTTACGCACGTATAGAAAAAGGCTGCGGTGCAGCATGTTCTACGGGCGAGCGCACCAGGAGTCAGAGGAACAGCGGAGGGAGTAGCACGATGGCTGTGGACGTGGACACGGTGGTTGCCACAACGGCAAGGAACGGGCTCAGCGGTCGGCCTAGCGCTAGGCCGCCGGGTAACGGCTTCTTCGCCTCACTTGCGCCCGACGACCAGGTCCTGCTCACTGCCCTGCTCTCCGAACCTATCGACTACATGGATCACCCGGATTTCAACCAGCGCCGCATAGCGTCCAGGCTGTTCGGGGCGGAGCCGAAGTTGATACGCGCGGGAGCCACTCGCTTTGTCGAGCTGCCCGATCCCGTCAGCGATTCCGTTTGTAAGGGCGAGCGCCTCCCAGCGCTGTCCGCCCAACAGGAGGCGCACCTGTTCATGCGGTTCAACTTCGCGCGGCGTGAGGTGGCGCGCATCCTGGGGACCAATGCCGGCAGGACCCTCACACCCGCGGCGACGCGCCGCCTGCTGGCGTGGGGACATCGTGCGTTGGCCGCTCGCAGTATCATAGTGCGCGTCAACATGCCGCTGGTGCTGGCGATGGCCAAGCGAACCAAGCTGCACAGCATAGACTTCAACGAGATGATCAGCGAGGGCAACATGGCGTTGCTTCGCAGCGTGGAGAAGTTCGACTGCTCGCGCGGGTTCAAGTTCAGCACGTACTCCTGCCGCGCTATTCTGAAGAGCTTCTCGCGCGTCGCCATGCGCGCCAGTCGCTACCGCGGGCGGTTCCCGACGGAGTTTGATCCGGCCATGGAGCGCAGCGATCATGCCGACAAGCTCCGCCTGCAGGTCGAACAGGACTGTGTCGACGAACTTAAGGAGATTCTCGTAAAGAACGTAGCCCGCCTGAGCGAGGTGGAGCGAACGGTGATCAACGAGCGCTTTGCGTTGGGCAAGCACCTGTGCGGCCTCGACGACAACCCGAAAACCCTGGAACAGGTAGGCCGGATAATAGGGGTCACCAAGGAACGAGTCCGCCAAATACAGAACAACGCCCTGAAGAAGATTCGCGACGCGCTTGAGGAGAGCTATCTCGCGGCGTGAGACGCCGGAGCGCGATTCAGCCAAAATCGACGACGCAGCGCGCGGGTCGCACGAGCACTTGACGCCAAATCAACTCGTGCGGCCCCCCTTTTTTTCGGGGCGGGCACCGCTGGCCATTCCACCGCGCCGTGTGTTATACAGGCCTGAGCTCAGCGTAAGAGTGCGCCCGGTTCGTACGGGCGTTTCGCAACACGACTCTCTCGAGTGCTCGCAGGATTTGATCATCCTCGGTCCCGGTACGATCGTTGCGAAGCTCTTTGATAGCCTCGGCGGCAACTGCCTGCGGTTCTCCCGAGGTGTTCCCGGCCAACGCGTCATAAGCACGGACCATGCGAATGATTCTTGCGCCGAGCGGTGTATCCTGAGGTTGAACCTCATCCTCCTCGTGTATACCCATCCGGGCGTAGTCGTCCTGACCCAGAAGAAGTGGAACGGTGCCGTGCAGGACGGACCCCAATGAATGAACAAGGTCCATCCCGGCGAAAGTGTGCCCGTTAGCCTTCGACGGGGACGCTTCCAACGTATCTACAGCCCTGGCGAGCACTCGCGTAGTGATCTCGACGTTCCCCAGATCATGAAGCAGCGCGCCGACGCGTATCTCGTCAACGTGCTTTCGCGGCAGTCTCAGCTCCGCGGCGACGGCCTGAGCAAGCTCAGCCACACGAATCGAACGTGCCTTAACCTTGGGATTGCCCCCCTGGAGATACCTGGACAGAACCTCCACCACGCCGACGTAAGCCTCGTGCAGCTCATCCACGACCGACGCTCGTTCGTCACATAGGGTGCCGATCAGGATAGCCGCCAACCCTAGAACTGAGGCCCACAGCGCCAGGGCGACCCCTCCCAGAACCGGAGTGAAATGGGGGGCGAAACCGGCCGGATCCACCGCGGTCACGATGGCGATCGAAAGCGCGCTTAGCAGAGCAAGAACACACGTATTGTTGCGCCCGAGGTAATAACCGCTGAGTATGACCGGCAGGTAGAAAAGGTTGAGTACGACCAGCTTGTACTCATGCAGGCCGAGCGCCAGGCACGCGAGGGCGAAGACGATGCCTATCAGCATCCCCTCGAAGAAGCGTCGGTTCTTCGTCAGTTTCATGATCTTGGCTAACTCCTAACCGAACTCCGCCCGTCATTCGACGTTGGTGCCGCACGCCTGTCGGCGACACAACGGGCCGGCCTGAATCATCGCTGCGCGACCGCCGCCACCGCGACCAGGGTGTCCTTGCGGATACCGATGTGCGGCTCTTCGACTTCGGCCATAGCGCTCGTTGCCATCTCAGCGGTTGAATCGCTCGCGTACTGAACGGCGATGTCACGGTACTTGTGTTCGATCGTCAGCCAGACCTCAACAAGCTTCGGATCAAAGGCCTTGCCCGCTTCGCTGCGAATTGTGGCTACGCATACGTCATGAGGCAGGGCGGACTTATAGACCCTCTTGCTGGACAGGGCGTCGTAGACATCTGCAATAGCTGCTATGCGCGCGGACAATGGGATGTGGTCGCCCGCCAGTCCCTTGGGGTATCCGCCGCCGTCCCAGCGCTCGTGATGTGCAAACGCGATCTCGCGCGCCATCTGCAGGAAGTTGGAGGTTCCCAGGCGCAGCTCGATCTCCAGCAGACATTCGCCCCCGATGGCAGCATGTTCCTGAATGCGCGCAGTCTGCTCCGGGGTCAACGGGCCCGGCTTGCGCAGGATAGCGTCTTCTATGCCGACCTTGCCTATGTCATGCAGAGCTGTGCTGATCCCGATCAGTCTTACAAACGCCGGAGTCACCTGCTCGCTGTAGTCGGGATGGCGTTGCAGTGCCGATGCGAGCATCGTTGAGTAGATGGACATGCGCTCGAGGTGGTCTCCCGTCTCCGGGTCGCGCGAGTCGGCCAGTTTCGCAAGCCCAAGGATCACCGCGTCGCGCGTTCGCACGAGGCTGTGGGATCGCCGCAAGGTCTCCGCTGCCACCTGCTTCCGTTCTCGTTCCACTTCGTCATGAAAGCGGCCGAGCACGAGGAACACGATTATGCCCAACAGTGCACACGTCCATAGGAACGTCACCCCGCTCAACGACGGCAGCGAACGCGCCAACTCCGCCGAAGTAGCATTAAGATCAGCCTCGGAGCGGTATACAACGACGTACCCCGGCTCTCCCTCAAGCGTGGACGCAGCCGCTATGTGCTCGCCCGCGGGCAACTCGAGGGTGCCCTGCAGCGGTGCGGCCGGGGCCTCGGGCCGCTCCTCCGACAGCTCCCATGGCACCTGCTGCCCGACCGGTATGTTGAGCGCCGCCGTACCAGCCGGATGGCTCGACGCGACAAGCCGCCAATTCCGGTCAAGTACCATGGCGCTCACGCCCGTCGGGCCGCGAGCCGACAGCACTTCCTGCACGCGTGCGAGTTCGGCTGCGTCGGATGTGAGCGAACGGAGGGACACAGCACCAAGGTCTGACGCCATCCTTTCCGCCAGCTCGGCCAGCTCCGCGCGAGCGCCATCGCTGACGGCTGCGTACAACGCCGCCCGCACGTACTGGTGCTGCATCCAGAGCCCGACTCCTACGCACGCGGCCTGCGCAAGAATGATCAGCCACAAATGCTTAAAGCGTTTCGACACCGTTAGTGTGCATCTACACTCATGCTTACGTGGTGCAATTGCCGGTCCCGTCACGTGCGCCCGAGCGCAACGTCAGGACGGTGACCTCCGGCAGATGTCCATTCGGCGACTTGCCTGCCTGACTTGACGTCTAACTTGGCGCGCTAGCCTGACCCTGCAACGGTCGATCATCGACCGGTAAAGCTGCCCGATAAAGCTTACCGCCGCACGACGTCCTGCTACGCTCACCCCCTTTTCACGGAAGTGCGGACGCCGCTGCTTCCTATAAGCAACGATTGCGCAGCCGCAGCCTGCGCCTTGTCACCACAGGCCGCTATCCCGTCGCCCGTGACCGGTGCAAGGTGCGGTTCGCCAGGTGTCCACGTTGGGCGGACCCCGACCTGAGAGACTGCTACCACCAGCGAAGGGAGGCAGCGTCGCCCGTCTGTATGAACTGCGCGAAGCGGACGGCGGAGGCGACGGCGAACGTAACGGCAAACGCGATTCCGAGAGGCATCAATGTGCCCAGGGTGGTCCACTTGAGACTTCGCGTCTCTTTCCACATCGTCAGGATCGTGGTGGCACAGGGATTGTGGAGGAGAGAGAACAGCATCAGGTTGACCGCGGTGAGCAGCGTCCAACCGTTCTGTTCAACCAGCAGAGTGTGGAGGCCACCTTGGAGAACGTCGTCGGTCATCGCGCCCGACCCCAGGTACATCATAAGCATCGTGGGGACGACTATCTCGTTTGCGGGGATGGCCAGAACGTACGCAAACAGGATCACACCATCAAGCCCGACCGCGCGACCAAACGGATTGATGAAGTCGGCAACTAGCTGAGAGATAGCCACGCCGTGGACCTGTACGTTCCCCATGATCCAGATTGCCAGGCCCGCCGGTGCAGCGACGACGACGGCACGCCAGAGGACGAAGACCGTGCGGTCTATGAGTGAAGTGTAGAGCACACGCGCGATGTTCGGTCGACGGTACGGCGGAAGTTCGAGCGTGAACGCCGACGCCTCCCCCTTGAGCACCGTACGCGACAGCACAGCTGACACTATCAACGTGAACAGCACGCCGATCACGACGACCATCACTATAGCTCCGGTCGCAGCGACCGACGCCAACGACCCAGGGAACTGCGCGGCTACAAAAACGGAAGCCAGAAGAATCAAGGTGGGGAATCTGCCATTGCAGGGCACGAAGTTATTTGTAAGGATGGCTATGAGCCGTTCGCGAGGCGAGTCGATAACGCGGCAGGCGGTAACCCCCGCTGCGTTGCATCCCAGGCCCATGCACATCGTCAGCGCCTGTTTCCCGTGGGCCCCGGCCTGCTTGAACAGCCGGTCAAGGTTGAATGCCACACGCGGAAGGTACCCCAAGTCCTCGAGAATAGTGAAGCACGGGAAGAAGATAGCCATCGGCGGGAGCATGACCGCCACAACCCACGCCAGTGCTCGGTAGGTCCCGTGCCAGACAACCCCGGTCAGCCACCACGGAGCGCCCCAGGCATTGAACGCGGCGGCTGCACGGGCCTCCACCCAGAACAACCCGTCGGCCAGCAACTGAGATGGATAATTGGCCCCGGCGATGGTGATCCAAAACACGACCGACAGCAGTGCGAGCATCACCAGTGGACCTACCACCCGCGACGTCACCAAACGATCGATCCTGCGATCGAGGTTCCAGCCGGGCCCGTTGCCACCGCTCACTACGCGTCGAGCTATCGCCTCCGCGTCGGCGTAGATAGCCGTCACTAGCTGGTCACGAAAGTCCTCGGCCAGTGTCCGCTGGAGCTCCTGGGCCCGTCGAAGCACTATTTCGGCCGGCCCACTTGCGGCCTCCGCCTCCCGGTCGGCGCCGGCAACCGCTACGCGCGCAGCCTTGATGCTGCGGTAGTCGTTACGATCGCGATCGGCCGCTCTCATCGTACGCCCCCCAACGCAGGCTCGAGTGGTCGGGGCCTTTCCGACTCGCGCTCGCGCGTTGTGCTGCCCCCCAATTCCCCGGCGCGAAGCGCCCGGGCCACATTGTGATCACCATCGAGTAGGCGCATAGCCACCCACCGAGCGTTGGGAAGACCGGGGGCGGCTTGCTCGATCAAGGGCAACAGTTCATCAACCGCATGATGGAAGGCCCCGTCTCCACGCACGCGAAAAGGGTTGGTCTCAATGCGCCCGGCTACCATGTCCGCAACAGTGGAGGTCAACTCGCGCAGACCCCGAGACGTGCGGGCGATCGCCGGTACAGCGGGTACACCCAGCTCCCGCGCAAGCGCCCTGACATGCACGCTTATCCCCTTGCGCCTGGCCTCGTCAATAAGGTTGACGCACACAACGACCTTGGAACTGATCTCCAAGACCTGCAGCGTCAGGTTGAGGTTGCGTTCCAGGCAGGTCGCATCGGCGACGATCACGGTACAGTCGGGCCGCCCGAACAGCAGGAAGTCGCGGGCGACCTCCTCGTCCTGCGAAGCAGACAAGAGCGAGTACGTGCCCGGCAGATCTACCAGCTTGTAGCTATGCCCCTCGAAACGATAACCGCCCTCCGCGCGTGTGACGGTCTTACCCGGCCAGTTCCCCGTGTGCTGCCTCAAGCCCGTAAGAGCATTGAACACGGTGCTCTTGCCGGTGTTGGGATTACCTGCAAGGGCAACGACATAGTCCCATCGGCCCACGTCGAGCCCCATGCGGTGAAGCGCGGGACGCGAAGGACACGAGGAGCACTTACCCATCCGTAACGCTCCCCTGCCGGTCAACGGCATCGCTGCTGATCAGTACGTGTTCAGCCTGTTCGCGCCGCAGGGCCACAAGCGAACCACGCACCCGGTAGGCAACCGGATCGTTGAAGACACCCGACATCTCCGCCTCTATGACCACCCCCGGGGTGATTCCCAGATCCAGCAGGCGCCGGCGTGTGAAGCCTCGCAGAGGCTCAGCCAGACCGACCACCTTGGCGCGCTGCCCCTGTCGAAGCACCGGCAGGCGCCGGCGAGCGGCTGGTTGCGGACCTTGCCCAACGGGTCCCACCAATATGTTGGCCCCGGCCGCCGGTGCCAGTCGAACGGTCTTTCCACCGAGCTCAAGAACAAGTCGGTCGGCGTCGGACGCGAGCACGCGTACGACGTGACCCGGGCGCAGCCCCAGCGAGGCTATCCGGGCGAAGACAGCGGGGGGTTCATCTTCCAAATGGACGATCCGGGCCGGTGTTCCCACCTGCCAATCCAGCACCGTCCGCACCTTCGAATCGGCAAGGTCGCCGCTGCCGGTAGGAATGGGCGCCCCGTGCGGATCAACCGTCGGATGACCCATGGCAGCTTCAAGTGCATCGAGTTGATCAGCCGAACGCCCGTGCTCGCGTCGCTCCGCCTCGGCGTGCACGCGCACCAGGGGCATGCGGGCCTCGTCAACCAAGTAGCGCTCCCAAAGACGATGTGCACGTATTACCTGCAGGGCTAGCTGTTCACCCTCAGCCGTCAGGATGAGCCCGGCGGCGGAAGCGCGGATGAGGCCCCGGCTTTCCAGCTGCGCGACAAGTTTATCCGTTTGTGCGAGGCTCTGCCGTAATACCCGCGCCAAAGACTCGCGCGCCGCCTGCTCACCGCGCAGCCCGCAATCGTGGGTGTGCTTCAGCGCATCCTCGACGCGCACGCGGTGTTGGGCCCATCGCCAGCGGCGCCACCATCTAAGCCAACTCGGCGCCAGCCAGAAACATACGGAGCCGACTACAATTACAGCACCTGCGACCAACATTATGACGTGTGTGCTTCCGATCATGCTTCAGTCAAGCGGGATCTAGTAGCCTCTGCTCACTGCAGACTTGGTGCGCACCCCTAACTTGCCGACTTCCCTGGAGTATATATCGGAAAATAGTCTGTGTCAATCAATTATTTATGCTAGCCTAACTTTTGC
>JBHHXS010000140.1:0-9128 GCA_046757145.1 Phycisphaerae bacterium
TCGGACCGCTGCGGGACATCTTCATCGCCGTGTTCTTCACTACGCTTGGTATGAAACTCGACCCGAGCATCCTTGCCGAGTGGTGGTGGGTCATCATTACGGGCGGAGTCCTGATGATGGTCCTCAAGTCGGCCCTGATCTCCGGAGTCTGTTGGTCGCTCGGTACCACCGCGAGCATCGCCATCGCGGTTGGATTCTCGCTTGCCCAAGCCGGGGAGTTCAGCTTGATTGTGCTCGATACGGCGCATGGCAAGGGAATCATCGACGATGCCACTACGGCGACCGCAATTGCGATCGTCGTAATCTCGCTGATCTTGACGCCTGCGCTGGTCGAACTCGGCGGCCGTCTCGCTCGTGTGGCCTCCAAAATCGGGGCTGCCCCGTGGGTCAAGGCATCGCCCCTTCGCGACCCAAGTCACACACGGATACGTCCCTCGGACCAAGCAAAGCATGTCATCATTGCTGGATACGGCCCCATCGGGCGTCTGATTGCCGAGGAACTCGAACGCGCTGGCATCGGCTACACGGTAGTCGAACTCAACCCGGCCACAGTGCAAGAACAGTCTCGTCCGGGCAGACCGGTCATCTTCGGCGATGTCGGTAACCTTGAAGTTCTTGAGTCGGCAGGAATCCGAAACGCCCATGCGCTTGTCTTGACCATCCCCGACGAAGAGGCCGTTCTGCGCACCTGTGCGGTGGCCCGACGGCGCGCACCGGGTGTTTTCATCGCGGCAAGAACCAGAGTCGTCAGCAGACGGGTGGGCCTCATGGAGGTCGGTGCCGATTCGGTCACGGTTGACGAAACCTCCGCAGCGGCCGAGATGCTGCGCGTAGTCATGGCCTGCCTCGATGCCGGCACAGAGGAAGAGATGCTGAGCACAGATCCGGAATCCGACCTGCACACCCTCTCGGAGCGCTGCGATGAAGACCAGTAGACCATCCAAGGCCATTCGCAGGTTTCTGGAGCTGGAAGCGGCTGGCGGCATCCTCCTTCTGGCCGCCAGCGGAGTGGCTCTGCTGTTCGCCAACATTCCCGGTCTCGCAGGTTGGTACCAGTATTTCCTCGATGTGCCAATCGAGATCAAGCTCGGCGGTCTTGAGCTGCACAAGAACGTGCACCTGGTCATCAACGACGGCTTGATGGCCATCTTCTTCCTGCTTGTCGGACTCGAGATCAAACGCGAAACGCTTGAAAGAGAGTTGGCGGGGCCGAGTCGCCTTGCGCTACCCGCGCTTGCCGCGTTGGGGGGCGTTGCGCTACCAGGCGCCATCTACGCGTGGATGACCTGGGGCGACCCCGTGGCCACCAAGGGTTGGGCGATTCCGGCTGCGACCGACATCGCGTTTTCGCTGGGCGTCTTGTCGCTACTTGGCAGTCGCGTGCCGCTGTCGCTGAAAGTGTTCTTAACGACCGTAGCTGTTGTCGACGACCTTGTGGCGATTGTCATCATCGCGATCCTCTACACGAGTCGGCTATCCCTAACCGCGCTGCTGCTCGGAGTCGGCGGGCTTGTGATCCTCGTGATCCTCAACCGGCTCAGGATGAGACATCTCGGAGCGTACATCCTAGTGGGGGCGATCATGTGGATCTGTGTGCTCAAGTCTGGCGTGCATGCGACGCTTGCGGGTGTTGCGCTCGGCCTCGCGATTCCACTGAAGGTACAGAACGACCACGGCGAGTCATTGCTGCGTCACCTGGAGCACATCCTGCACCCGTGGGTTGCGTTCATGATCCTCCCGCTCTTCGCGTTCGCCAATGCAGGCGTAAGTTTCAAGGACGTGTCATCCGAGGCTTTGTTCGGCCCGATCACGCTCGGTATCGCGGGAGGCCTTTGTTTGGGAAAGCCGCTCGGAGTGTTCGGGTGCTCGGCGCTCATTGTCTGGACCGGCCTGGCCAAGTTGCCCAAGGGTGTGACGTGGTCAATGATGGCCGGAGCCGGTCTTCTCGCAGGCATCGGCTTTACGATGAGCCTGTTTATCGGGATGCTCGCTTTCGAGGAACAGGGAACTCAGTATGAGGTGGCGACGCGCATGGGCGTGTTTGGCGCGTCGATTATCTCCGCGATTGCCGGGTTTCTCGTGCTCCGGCTGATACTCCCTCGGAGCGCCGCCGCGGGTGATCGACCACCGGCGGTCGATGGAAACGGTGCTTGAGGGTGCGAGTGTTGTCAGGCTCGACGAGTATCCGTGGGGACGGGCAATCCTCTGGCGACAAAGCGGAGTTAGAAGTACAAGAGGACTGCATGCGATGGCCGACACCGTCTTGCTGATTACGGAAGACCGTAGCATCGCGCAGAAAGTGCGTGATGCGTGCCGGGAACTTGAAGCGAGCTTGACGCATCTCGGAACGTTGAAAAGTGCCGCCGAGGAACTTGCTGCCACGCCACCCGATCTGATTCTTTGCGATTACTCCACATTTGAGGTTGTGCGAGAACAGCTCCCGCGCGCCTGCGTTCTGTTGTATACCGAGCCGGCCGACAGCGAGCAGGCCATCGAGGCCATCAAGCGAGGCGCTCTTGACTACCTGGTTACACCGATCGAGACGAAGATCCTGGCGCAGCACATTGGAGAGGCGCTTCGAATCAGCCGCGACATCCACGTACCGGCGGTCTATGAAGAGCCGGGCGATGACGTTGCCGTCGAACGAATCATCGGGCAGTCACCCGCTATGAGAGAAGTGTACAAGCTGATTGGGCGCATCGCCCCACGAGACGTCAATGTGCTCATCACTGGCGAAAGCGGTACCGGCAAGGAGTTGATTGCCCGGGCCATTCTGCACCACAGCCCGCGCAAGGATCAGCCATTCCTGGCCGTCAATTGTGCGGCAATTCCGGAAACGTTGATTGAGAGCGAGCTGTTTGGGCACGAGAAGGGAGCGTTCACCGGCGCAGCGCTTCGGCGGATCGGCAAGTTTGAGCAGTGCAACGGTGGCACGCTCTTTCTTGACGAGATCGGGGACATACCCCTCGCCACACAAGCCAAGTTGCTGCGCGTATTGCAGGATAGCTCGTTCCAGCGTCTCGGCGGGACCGAACTCATTACGAGTGATGTGCGGATCATCGGTGCCACGCATCAGCCCCTTGAAACTCTCATCGACGAGCAGAGGTTTCGGCAGGATCTCTACTTCAGGTTAAAGGTAGCCAGCATCGACGTGCCACCGCTTCGGGAGCGCGAGGTCGATGTCGTGCTTCTCGCGCACCAACTCGTGCGCCGCTACAACCGCACCCTCGGTGCAGACATCCGCTCATTTTCGCCGGAGGTGCTTCCCGTCTTGATCAAGTATCCTTGGCCGGGAAACGTCCGGGAGCTGGAGAATGCAATCAAAGCCGCTTTGGTAGTGGCCCGCGGCTCCGTCTTTCGACTTGAGTTCCTTCCTGAGCATATTCGGAAGAGTGCCGAAGTTAGTCCCGCCGGTGCCTCGGCCACCGAGCGTTCGATGGCTGGCTCACCTGCTGATGAAGCGCGGTCGGTAGCGGAGAAACTTGCCTCGCAGCCGACCTTGGACGGCAAGCTGCACGAAACCGCGGCCGCGATCATCGAGCGCGAGATCATCCGCGTTTGCCTTGAGCGTACCCGCGGCCAACTCGCCCCGGCGGCGAAGATGCTAGGAATCAGCCGCACGACACTTCGCAAGAGAATAGCCCACTACGGGATCCGCACGACAACGTCGGTCGACATCGATGAGTGAGTCGACGTCCGGTCCTGGCGTGGTCGATCTGGCCACCGTATGGCCAGTATGGCTACTACATGGACAGGCGATAGCCAAGGGAACGCGCCGTACCGACGCCCGTAACCTTTGATCTCACAAAGATTTACGACACTTCGCCTGGTCCAGGCGGCCTTGGCACACACCTTGCGAACTCTGCGTGAAGAAAGCGGTAGCGCCGCAGGAGGCTTGCCCAACCGAGAGACGAGCGGCACGTCGCTTCAGGACGTTCGGGCCCTGTGGACAGGAACCCATGATGGTAATCCAAGGGATGGCTCGCTGCGTATTAGGCGCGGCGAGCAGAATGTTTCGAGATGGAGATAATCGATAATGCGACGACGCAACAGGACATCACGGGCAAAGCTGCGACAAGAAATGTTGCGTGAGTTGGCTGCCGATGAGGCGGTCTGTGTCACGTTCGGAAAAGGGTGCTCGCGAGCCGCAGAAGCCGTCGACGCGTTGCAGCGGATTCGGGACGGTACTTACGGGATGTGCGCCGACTGCGGGAAGAGGATTCCGGCAGCGCGCCTTCAGGTTAAGCCTGAAGCTACACGATGCGTCGCCTGTCAAGCCGAATACGAACGGCGCACGGCCGCCGGTTCAGGAGAATGGGGCGATGCAGCAAGACGATCGGCCTGATGGCCCTCGCTCGATCGGGAGCACGCTACGATGGCTGGTCTATCTGGCGCGCGATCCGCCTCTTGGTTCAGTCGTTCCGGGGAAGGAGTCTGTGGTCAAAACGATGCCGTGGCAACACGTGGAGGCGATGCCCCGCAATGCCGGAAAGTAATGCAGGTCGGACCACACGGTGAAGGTGGTCGCGGCTCGCCTCGTGGAAAACCACTAGGTGGGTCCCGTGTCGCGTAGAGCGTTGGTTATGTCATGCACGTGTTATGCTACCGCCTGAGTGTTGGCCCGCGATCCCGTGGGAGGGCGGGTGGCGCAGACTTTCTTCTCGGTGAGATGCTAGGAGGTGATGGTGTTTCGAGCGTTTCTGCCCGAGTCCGCAACCACCAGGCGTTTCGGTGGTGTTTGCGCCATCGACGCGGTTGCCCAGATTGCGCCGGGCGAGAGAGCCAAGCTCAAGGAAGTCACTGACCGATACCCGTTTCATGCCAACAAGTACTACCTCGATCTGGTAGACTGGGACGACCAGACCGATCCGATCAGGCAACTCATCATCCCCCAGACAGGGGAACTCACCGATTGGGGCGACCTCGATCCCAGCAACGAAGGCGCAGTCACCGTTGCGCCCGGCGTACAGCATAAGTATGACGACACTGCGCTCTTGCTGTGCTCCAGAGTATGTGGAGCGAGCTGTCGCTACTGCTTTTGCAAGCGGCTGTTCATGGATGAAAACGACGGCGTGGCGGACGACCTGTCAGAGGGGTTGGCGTACATCGAAAGGCACGCTGGCGTCTCGGACGTTCTGCTGACCGGTGGCGATCCATTGGCGATGAGCACGCAACGGCTGGTCGGGATCCTCCAGGCTCTTCGTGACATTCCTCACGTCGAGATCATCCGCATTGGCTCTCCAAGATGCCCGCGTTCGCTCCCTGGCGGTTACCGGATGATCCCAGGCTGCAAGAGACCTTCCGAGAGCTGTCGACGTGTCGCAAGCGGATCTATCTGATGGCCCACTTCGACCATCCGCGCGAGTTGACCGACGCAGCCATCGAGGGCATCGACTGCTTCATCCGCAACGGCGTGATCTGCGTGAACCAGTGCCCTCTGATCAGGGGCGTTAACGACGACCCGGAAGTGCTATCGACGAAGTTCCGAAAGCTCTCGTTCATCGGTTGTCCACCCTATTACCTCTTTCAGTGCCGCCTTTCAGTGCCGCCCGACTACGGGCAACGCGCCGTATACGGTCCCAATCGTGCGTAGCTGGAAGATCTTCAACGAAGCGCTTCGGCAAGGATCAGGCTTGGCTCGCCGTGCGCGGTTCGTGATGTCGCACGAAACCGGGAAGATCGAGATACTCGCAGTTGATGCGAAGCACATCGACCTGCGATATCACCGCGCAAGAGGTGCTGCGCTCCGCGGACGGTTCATGGTTTGCAGGCGTGATGACGAGGCGTACTGGTTCGATGTACTGGAGCCGGCGCGAGCCTGCGGTTGACGCACGGAGAGCAGACTCTCCGTGAGCAGGCGAGCCGGCTACGCCCATGAGTCTCCTGAAGTCTATCTTTGGTCGGAAGCGCGCCCGTCGCGCAGCACGTCTTCAGCAAGAAATAAACGCGTTCGAGCCCTCACTTCGCTCTCTTTCGGTTGAGGATCTGCAGGTGTGCAGCCAGAAACTGCGCGAACTCGCCCGCGGAGGGACTAGCCTGGAGGCGCTCCTCAGCGAAGCGTTCGCGGTGGTACGCGAGGCGGCGCGACGCACCATCGGATTGCGGCATTATGACGTCCAACTCCTCGGAGGGCTGGCCCTACACGACGGGCTTATCGCGGAGATGAAGACGGGAGAGGGCAAGACGCTGGTGGCGACGCTCCCTGTCTACCTCAATTCTCTCGCTGGGAAAGGTGTGCATGTGGTCACTGTCAACGACTACCTTGCCCGGCGGGACGCCGACTGGATGGGTCCGCTCTACCGGTTCCTCGGCCTCACCGTCGGCGTAGTCCTTGAGGAAATGGGTGACGAAGAAGGCGAGGAACTCAGGAACCGCCGTGCGGCATACGGTTGCGACGTAACGTACGGCACCAACTCTGAAATCGCCTTCGATTACTTGCGGGACAACTTGGCCACGGTTCCGGGGGAGATTGTCCACCGCGGATTTCACTATGCCATCGTTGATGAGGTCGACTTCTTGCTTCTCGACGAGGCGCGCACCCCATTGATCATCGCCGGCGCTACACGCGGGGATCATGGTACTTTTCGGCGAGTGGACGGCGTGACCCGTCGCCTGCGTGAAGGGCTCCATTACACTGTGAAGCCCAAGACCCGCACGGCGATTCTGACCGAGGCCGGTCTCGAGGCGGTGTCAGATGGACTCGGCGTAGGTAACCTCTTTCGCGTGGAGCATCTCGATCTCTGGCACGCGGTTTACCAATCCGTTGTGGCTCACGGAGCCTACAAACGCGACGTGGATTATATTGTCGAGGATGGCAAGGTCCTTATCGTTGACGAGTTCACCGGGCGCATCTCCCCGGACAAACGCTATGCAGACGGCTTGCATCAGGCGATCGAGGCCAAGGAACGTGTACACGTCGAGTCCGAGGATGAAACCCTGGCGAAGGTGACCTATCAGACGTTCTTTGGCCGTTACCAGAAACTCGCCGGGATGACGGGGACAGCGTGGTCGGCGCGCAGAGAGTTTCAACGGACCTATGGGCGCGATGTAGAGGTCATACCGACCAACCGGCCCCTGATCTGCAGCGACTATGAAGACGTGGTCTTCGACACGCTCGAAGAGAAGCATGAGGCCATCGTCCGAGAGATCCTCGGACGGCGCGCCGAGGGGCAGCCGGTACTGGTCGGGACAACCAGCGTCCATGAATCCGAGCAGCTTTCGAGCCGACTCACGGAAGCTGGCGTGCCGCATTCGATCCTCAATGCCAAGAACCACCAGGCCGAGGCCGGGATCATCGCCCAGGCCGGTCGTAAGGGCGCCGTCACGATCTCAACCAACATGGCCGGCCGCGGCACGGACATCGTCCTGGGCGGCAACCCAGAGATGATGGCCAGCGATAATCCACTCAAGGCATCGGAACACGAAAGACTGGGTAAGAAATGTGCCCAAGAGCGTGAGGAGGTCCTGGCAGCCGGGGGGTTACATGTAATCGGGACCTCACTGCACGAGTCGTTGCGCATCGACAACCAGCTTCGTGGCCGCTCCGGGCGCCAGGGGGATCCGGGTTCCAGCCAGTTCATCGTTTCTCTCGACGATGACATATGGAAGAAGTTCGGCAAGACGAAAATCGACAGGATTCGCACAGCCTTGCAGGAGCAGGGCCACTCAAAGAACGAGCCCATCGATTCGCCCAAGGTGATCCGCACCCTGTGGATGCTGCAGAAGAAGGTGGAGGTCGAAAACGAGGCAATCCGCCGGGACGTTCTCAACTACGACATCGTAGTCCATGCCCAGCGCGAGACGATCTACGGGTGGCGCGGAACTCTGGTTGCCGGAGAGGGATACGATCCCGTGGACCTGATCCGAGAGGTCGTCGATGACCTGATCGCACAGATCCAAGACAAAGAGACCCTAGCGGAAGCACTCCACGCCCACTTCCACAAATCCTTCGATCTACCAAAGGCGGGCCACAACGATCTGAAAAGTGCGGTGATGCGGCAGGCGCTTGCACTCCTCAAACAGCGCGAAGACAGCATTGGGGCGGAAGTCCTACGCGAACAGGGACGGCTTATCCTTCTACAGGCCATCGACGATCTGTGGACGGAGCACCTCTCCAACCTAGAGTCAGTAGAGGAGAGCATCGGTCTGCGCGGCTTCGCTGAGCTCGATCCGGTGGTCGAATGGAAGAGGGAGACCGCTCGCATGTGGCAGGAGACGCTTCAGCTCATCCGTAGCCGGGCGATAACTCTCTGGTTCCTGGCGGACAACGCAAGGTCATCGTGATTGCTGACGGCCACCCGGCGCACAAGGGCCGCCGCGTGCAGCAGTGGTTGACGGAGCACGCAGCGGAATGCGAATTGGTGTTGCTTCCGGGCTATGCGCCAGAGTTGAATCCGGATGGGACCGGGCTGGGAAAAGGAGCCGCTTTCGGGCTTGAGAGGGGCTCCGGCCGGGAGGGTCCTACTTTCCTCGTCCTACTTCCCGGAGGGGCGCAGCCAGGCCGTTTCCTTCCTCCGTCCTACTTCCTTCCCCCGTTTTCTTGCTCCGTCGTCCTTTCCCCGTCCTACTTCCTCCGAGGGGCGCAGCCCCCGTTGTCTTCTTCCTCCGGTGGTACTTCCGTTTGTCCTACTTCCGCTAGCATGCCGATCGGCGTGTCGCCGTGACCTGAAGAAGTGCCCGAGGAGGAAGACGCACTTCCGCCTCGGGCTTGACCCAAGGGAGTCATACCTCCCGTGGGCTGTCAGCAGCCTACTCGCAGAACCTGGGAGCATACAAGCGGTCACCGCCGGCAACGCTCAAGCAGCCGGCGCCGGGCGCGGGCGCGGGTCTGCTTGCGGAAAAGCTGCGGCCGCCGGTACACGCCACGGCGGTGGAACCAGCGATACTGCCAGGATCCCGAGTGTCTGCGGGAGGTGAGGCGGTGGCAGGCGAGGCAACGACAGCGGCGGCGCCGAGCCAGTCCGCAGGGGCGTCAACACCATCGGCAGGCTGAACGTGCCCGCCGGCGGGAGGCCAAGGAGAGGGGGCAGACGCCCGCAAGACGATCAACCGACCGCGCGCGTGGTCACGCAGGGGAAAATTCTTTGGATATTTTTTGCGGCCGCACGGGTTGTTACGACGCTCCGCGG
>JBHHXS010000141.1:0-9088 GCA_046757145.1 Phycisphaerae bacterium
TGCGGCATCATCGGCTACGTTGGGAGCAGACCGGCGCTCCCCATTCTGCTCGAGGGTCTGCGCCGACTTGAGTACCGGGGCTACGACTCAGCCGGCGTCGCGCTGGTGGATCAGAACGGGGTCCACGTAACCAAGACCGCGGGGCGCATCTTCGTGCTTGAGCAGAACCTGGACATGAGTGCGAAGCCCACTCTCGGGATAGGACACACTCGCTGGGCGACGCACGGCGCACCCACCGACGTCAACGCACACCCGCACACCGATAGTGCCGGCAGGATCGCGCTGATTCACAACGGGATTATCGAGAACGACCGCGCCCTGAGGGCCTACCTGGAGCGCCAAGGAATTGTCTTTCGTAGTGAAACCGACACGGAGGTGCTTGTCCAGCTCATCGGACACTTCTACGACGGCAGCATCGAACAGGCGGTACGGAGGGCGCTATGCGAGGTGGCCGGGACTTACGGCATCGCGGTAGTATGCTCGGAGGAACCCGACCTTGTCGTAGCTGCACGCAAGGGGAGCCCTTTGCTCGTAGGCGTCGGGCAGGGGGAGTACATCCTTGCATCTGATGCGGCGGCCATCCTAGCCCACACCACCCAGGTCGTCTATCTGCACGACGGCGAGATCGCATGTGTCACACCCCATGACCTCAGACTCACCACACTTGACGCGATGCCCGTTACGCACCACGTCGATGAGGTCGAATGGTCCTTGGAACAGATCGAGCTGGCCAGCTACAGGCACTTCATGATCAAGGAGATTTCCGAGCAGCCGGAAGCCTTGGAGAACTGCCTGCGCGGGAGAATAGACCTGAAAGAAGGCGCGGTGCACCTGGGGGGCCTCGCCGACTGCTCCCGGGAACTGGTTCGCGCCAAACGCATAATCCTGACGGCTTGCGGCACGGCATGGCACGCCGCTCTTGTGGGCGAATACCTGTTCGAGGAGCTGGCGCGCATCCCAACGGAGACCGAGTACGCCAGCGAATTCAGATACCGCAACCCCATTATCGACGATGGAACCGTCGTTATTGCAGTGTCCCAGAGCGGGGAGACCACCGACACGCAGGCCGCGGCGCGCGAGGCAAAGCAGCGCGGCGCGCTCGTGCTTGGAGTGGTCAACGTTGTGGGCTCCACGATCGCCCGCGAGACCGACGTTGGGGTCTATCTGCATGTGGGTCCGGAGATCGGGGTAGCAAGCACGAAGGCGTTTACCGGCCAGGTGGCAGTCCTCGCGCTGATCGCCTGCTACCTCGGACGGCGCAAGCACATGTCCCCCGCAGCCGCCGGCCAGTTCATAACGGCCCTTGCCAACATCCCGCAACAGATCAGGCACTTACTCAAATCTGCTGACGAGGCGAAGCGCGTCGCTGAGACCTACTACGAGCATGACAACTGGCTTTATCTGGGTCGAGGATACAACTACCCGGTTGCGATTGAAGGGGCATTGAAACTCAAGGAGATCAGCTACATCCATGCCGAGGGACTGCCTGCGGCGGAGATGAAGCACGGTCCGATCGCGTTGATCACGCAAGGGATGCCCGTAGTCTGCATCGCGACCGCAGGCACCCAATACGAGAAGATCGTGAATAACGTATCAGAGGTGCGTGCCAGAGGGGGTAGTGTCATTGCGGTTGCCACCGAGGGCGACACCGAGATTACCTCGCTCGCGGATCACGTACTTTACGTCCCGGATACGCTGGAACCGTTGCAGCCCCTTCTGACCGCCGTTCCTCTGCAACTAATCGCCTATCACGCCGCCGTCCTGCGAGGCTGCAACGTCGACAAGCCCAGAAACCTTGCCAAGAGTGTTACGGTGGAATAGGACGGGCACTCCGTCGCGACTAGCTGAGCGTACACTGGACTCACTTTCACCGGGCAGCGCGTGATCCTCTACCGGGTTGGCCGCTGTGCAAGCACCGCCGTCCCCCGTCGGTCGGCCTCGGTGGCGTGTCGCTGACGAGCACGCCCGACTCCGCACAGACAGACGGTTCTCGGCGGCGATCAGCGTATGGTATCCAGCCTCACGCGCTGAATCTTGTCCAGGCCCAGCCAAAGGCGCAAGTACTGAATGGTGTAACCGACCAGTCGTGCGTGGTAATAAGCCACAAGCGGCGGCAGCGTCATCAGCACCTCCCGCGTCGTCTTACGCTTGCGTACAAACTCGTTGTAGAGGATGGCGGCTAAGAAAAAACCCCCAGCCAGCGCGGAGGGTAAAGGTCCAACCTGAACGAGGAGGGCAAGCGGTAAAAGGAGGTAAGCGAGCAACAGAGGAGCAAGCTCGACTCGCGGCGGGAGATGGTATTTGTACCCAAGTCTCGCTGCTGCCGCACCACCCCTATAAGCTTGGCGGAAGAACGTACGACGTGAATAGCCATGCTCATGCAGGACAACGGCGTCGCACACCACACGCTGCTCATATCCGGCTGCTTTGAGCATCAAGTACAGGCCCTCCTCATCTGCTCGCCCGGAGACGTCAATGTCGGAACTCGCCTTGGCGCGGTCTTCATCCAGGCCGTGTTCAAGGAGCAGCTTCCGGCGCACGCACATGTTGCCCGCGACCAGCCTGGTCGCCGACGAACCTCCGTAGACGCGGTGCGTACCCTTAAGGGCCAGCTCATAGATGTTCGTCGGGTCGGGATCATCGACGTGTCCCGTCACGGCGGCGACTCGTTCAGAGACGAACCCGCTCACTAGTCGCTCAAGCCAATCCGCGGCCGGAACGCAATCGTCATCGAGGAAGGCGACGAAGTCGGCACCGCACTCACGGATACCACGATTTCTGCTTGGATTCGCCCCCAGGTGTGAATCATTACGCAAGCACCGAAGGCTCATATCCGCATGGTCGTTGGCGAAGCGGGCAAGATACTCCCAGGTGCCGTCCGACGAACCGTCGTCCACAACCACTACCTCGTACGGCGGATGGGTCTGGCGGCTGAGCGCCTCCAAGCAGCGACCGAGCAGCTCGCGCCGGTTGCGGCTCGGGATGACCACCGATACCAAGGCCCGGGAGCGCTCTGCTCGGGACTCGACGGTCCGTGGATCGACCGGCCGGCCGATCGCGCCATCGGCCCCATCGTTAGTGCCAGCAGTGTACGGTTCCTCGGGCATGATGATCCGCTACGCTACTCCTGGACCCGGGGTACGCCCAGCGCCCAAGCGCCAAGCCAGGGCGGCACCCGATGCGAGCAGCACCAGGGTCCCGGCGTGCCCTAGCAGCATAACCATCGCGACCTGAGCGAGCGACTCGTGCCATATCACCAGTGCAACACCCTGGACAACAAGCGCCGGAGCGTACAGGTACATGAAGCGGAAAGTATTGGTGGCCGCACCCGCCAGGGCAACCATATGGGCCAAGTAGCCAAACAGGCGCGCCACGGTCAGCACCGGAAGTACCGATCCTGCCCCGCCAAACTCCTCCCCGTAGAGCCACGAGATCATCTCGTCTGACCATAAGAAGAAGAGCACGACGGGTACCGCAGCGACAAGGACAAAGTAACCGCTAATGCGCAGGAAGCTATGCACGATTGCACGTCCCTGCTCGTGCAGCGTCGTCAGCAGCGGCAGCATGAGGATGGTGAACGGTGTTACGATGGCACCCATCGATCTTGCGAGAATAAACGCAGCCCCGTATGCGCCCGCGTCCGTCCCGGGCAGATAATGCTTGACAAACAACATGTCGACGTTCTGGAAGCCGGCAGACACCGTCAACATGAAGAACATCCGGCCGGCATAGTGCGATACAGCCCGGCCATCGATGGAACCGGAATGTGCCTGATCGCGTGCTCCAAAAGCGCCATCCCCCCGCGAGAGAAGCGGATTCTCATCAGTCGCTCGCACCCCTGTTGAATCTCGAGCACGCAGGAGCCGATCAACTTGAAACTGTGAGACGGTCAACGTGATCACGAGGGCGACAAGATAGGCAGCCAACCCACTCGTAGCCAGGATCGAGTACTCTAGGATCATCAGCCCAACGACGAGCCGAACGGCAGCCTCGAGGATGGCGTTGAGATTAAGTTGCCCAAACGCCTGGAGCCCGCGAAGCACACCGCGGCTGACGCTGAGCAGCAGCGCGAAGTAGACCATGCCGCAAGCCACGACCACCAGCACTGCCGAGTGGAATTGCAGCAGGGCTGCCAGCTTGTTGGCGACTAAGAGGACAACACCCACACCAATCAGCATGTACAGTGCCGCGTTCCTGGCGACCTTCTGCCGGAGCGCGTGAATCTTATTGTGCTGTCGCCGGTCGGCATACTGCGCTGTGAATCGTGCGACCGTGCCGTTGATCGGCCCCAGGGCGAGTTGGCACCACGCTACGAGGGCAAGCGCCGCAACGAAATCCGCCGCCTGCACCGGACCGAGCATACGCTGCGCGTACACCGAGTAAACAAGCCCGAGCAACGTTGCAGTGCCCGTGCCTGCCACCAGAATGATGCTATGTTGTGTTTCTGTTCGCATGCCGATGCTGACAATGTGGTACTGCACACCCGCGCTCGACGCATGGCGTGCATCCGGAGGCTATCAGCCGAACGCCTACCGCTGACCGGTGCGCGGCGCGGGTCACCCCCCGCTGCGTGGGTTAGTTGGCTTCAACGGACTTCGTCCGCACGCCGCTGAGAACAGTGCTGCCGTCATTCCCGCAGCCCTCCAGAACACCCGCACGAAACTCAGCCCGGCATACATAACGTAGGCTACTTGACGCTTCCGCTTCACCAGACGCAGCGTCATCGGGACCTGAGCGGCAGCCAGCAGCATAATCAGCGCCATGGGCACCCATCTGGCATTTGTGAACAGCAGGAGCGGAAGCGATGCGAGCGCGGACAGAGCTACGGGGGGTTGTACGTGGTCGATCAAACTACTATAGGCGTCGCCACGCGCCCGGCTACGATGCGCCATGTACATCCATACGCGCCAATACCCCTGTTGCTGTTGAGTTGCAAGGTAGTCCCACAACGCCACCGGGTGGTAGTGTCTGACTCGCGAGTTGACTTCGAACGCAAGCTGATAGCCGGCTCTGAGCACTCGCCAGGACAACTCCGCATCCTGACCCTTAAGATAACGCTGATCAAACCCTCCTAGATGCTCTAGGATCGCCCGCCGGTATAGAACGTTGAAGCTCGCCAGGAAGTCAACGCGGTGGGACATTCTCAGGTGACGTTGGATGATTTCCTCGTGGATCAGCCTGGCCAGCAGCGAGTCACGCGTCATGATGCCGTAGCTCCCACCGACGGCGCCTACCATGGGGTCTTTCATGTGGGATAAGAGAAGGGCAAGCGCGTTGTCCTCCGCGACGCAGTCCGAATCGACAAACCAGACGAGCGGCGAGCGCGCCAAACGCCAGCCGAGGTTGCGTGCTGCACCAGGTCCTTCGCCCCGTCCCGCGACGCACGTGACGGGGAAGTCGGCCACGATCCCGGCGGTCCTGTCCGTCGAGGCGTCGTCGACCACGATGATCTCCGCAAGCGAACTTGCCTCAAGCAAGGGTGTGACTGCGCTGAGACAGGGGCCAATCGTCGCCGCACAGTCTCGGGCGGGGATGACGAGGCTGACCTCCTCTTCACTCATGCGGAGCCAGTGTAGCCCAGGACCGCCCGGTCACCAAACCTATCACCCAGAGTGCGACATGGTGGGACGCCGCGCGACGGGCCGGCCCGTTTGATGCAGATTACATCCACGCATGATCGAATCCTGACCTTCGCAGCCTGCGGGCTTCACTCCGACCAGCCGGGCGTCGGACGCGTGATGCGTTCGCGCCGGCGCTCCACTCCCCCGCTTGCGTTTTTCAACAACAACCGTCGCCCTCACACGGTGAGGAACCTTCACTCAGCCGGGTCGTCCGGTAGTTTCGCCCTTTGGTCTCGCGCGGATCACGAACGCGCGACGCTTTGCAATCGAATGGGCCTGCCGAGTCGATTGGAGTCTCTTCGATGGGCGGCACTGCGATGACGTCCTTTCCATAGGGCCCGTCCGGATCTGTCAGGATGCCGAACGTCTTGTCACAAACGCCCGTTCGCTTGCCGCGGTGCAACGTGTGACCGTCGTCATCGCGGACAGCCTTCCACGGTCCCTTATAGATCACGGCCTGGTTCCGCTCCAAGCACGGTCCGTCTTTGCCTTTGAACGCACGGACGGTGACGGAACGGAATTCAATGCCGTCGATCACCTGCCACGGCGTCTCCTGTCGGGCGAGAATCTCCACGCCGTAGAACCCAGCTTGCTCAAAGTACTTCAGGAATCGGTCCTCGCGGAACGCACCCGCGATACAGCCGCTCCAAAGAGCCGGGTCGTCGAGGATGCTCTGGGGCGGGTCCTCATCGCAGACGATGTCCGAAATCACCACCCGCCCGCCGCGTTTCAGTACCCGGAAGATGTCGGCAAACAGACGCCGGCTATCCTCCGGCCTCACGAGGTTGAGCACGCAGTTCGAGACGACGACATCGGCGAAGTCGTTGGCGACGGCCGGTTCCTCCAGGCGCTGTCGCGCGCATTCCGCCTGGAACAGGCTCATCGCTTCCAATGTCGTAATCGGATGGTCCTGTAGCCAACGCTCGGCTTGCTCGATGTCCAGCGCCATATCCTGAATCCGGGCCTTGATAAAGCGGACATTCGCATGGCCTATGCGCTCGGCCATCTCGTCCTGGTACTTGCGTGCCAGGGCGAGCATGGCGTCGTTGAAATCAACTCCGACGACCTGCCCGTGCGGTCCTACCCTTTGGGAGAGCATGTAGCAGATCTTCCCCGAACCCGAGCCCAGATCGACCACCGTGTCACCCTCTCGTACGTGGGCGGACGGGTCGCCGCAGCCGTAGTCCTTCTCGATGATCTCCTCCGGCAGATTCGCAACGAGAGCCGCATCGTAGTCCGCGCTCGGACAGCACAAACTCGGCTCGACCTCCTCAGCGGCACGCGCGTATCGGCTGATGACCGATCGCTCGATATCGGGTTCAGACGCAGTCCTTCCGCCGCGCCCGCTGGTAACGTTCCCTAGCGTAAATTCCATTCATCAACTCCTGTGCTCCCGGGCGATCCCGTCGGCGCATTCACATTACTCAATTGCTCTGATGCCCATTATCTTACCTCGCAGCCGGTTCAGAAATCGTGCACGAAGACGAAGTCATTCTCACGGGCCCCGCCATGGCAGGCGGCACAGGCCGCGACCCTGCCCTCGCTGACGATCTCCCCTTCCGGCGTCATGTTGGCCCAGAACCAATCTCCGTTGTCCGGATCAAATCCTTGGACTTTCCACATTACCGTGAGCGCGGCTTCCGTAACATCCGGGCTAGTCCCAACGTTCTCTTTCACGATGATCGAACCATCCGGAAGCGCACCGCTGAAACTGGTGAGAGCTGACTCGACCTCACGGCTGATGAAGACCCGCGACATGGGCCCGTGTGGGAGCACACTGGGTTGGGTTCCCTCGCGGTCGGGGAATTGCGCCCATTCCTGATAAGGATCATCCTGTGTGATCCGAGTGAAAAGCTCCTGCCCGGTGGGCGAGTCCTCTGCAGAACCGCCCGCCCCGGGCGTCGCAGGACATCCTGCGACAGCCAGAAGGATGGCCAACGCGAAACCGTCGACGAAAAGCAAGCTTGCCATACTTGTCGGTCTCAACAACGTGTTCACCGTAATGCTCCTGTCATCTCCGCTGCTCCCAAGGCGTTCCACGGATCTGTCGACCTCGCGAATCTTGTATCGCCGGAAGCGCGACACTTCTGTCGGAGCGGTTCGGCGGTCGCCCCGCGCGCCCGCCGGATGCGCTCCAGTATCCTGGGTCAGTAGAGTGCAAGCCTCGCCCACACGCCTACTCCGTAGCGTACTTCGTGGGATGGGCAAGAGGCATGTGAAGCTGCTTCTCTCCGGGGAATAGATACCGTTCGCCCTTGCGGTCTACGGCAAAATCCGCAGTTCCCTTCACGTCCTTGCCCATCTCGATCTTGCACACGGGGCAATAGCCGCCCAGCGCAGGTTCGGATTCCACCCCCAGCGCGATGCTCGATCCGACGAGCAATACCAAGGACACTGTTGTAAACACCTTCTTCCTCATAGCACTTGATCTCCTTCGGTTCGTGAACACTCAAACGACAGTCAAACGGCTTTCCTAGCGATGCGTCCGGCGGGCCTTGAACGGCGCCAGAAAGGCGTGCACACCTTCCGGGACGCGGCTGTTGGGCCAGCGGGCGAGACTCTCCTGTAGGTCGGTGAAAGGCGTTCCGCACCGATGCTTCTTGACGGCCGCCTCATGTGAACAATCCGCTGCCTCGCGTAGGGCGTCGAACTCCTCAACAGTCCATTCAACGCTGTGTCTCTCGACCACGCCCTCTTCCGAAACCAGAATGACCTGCGGACCGCGAAGGCGCATGCGCGCTGCATCCCGGGGCGTCCGCACCTCGACCACGGTGTGCGTGCCCGCAACGCGGTTGACCATCTGGGTCGCCTTCACCTCCACCTCGTCCTGATCGAGCACCGACAGCACGATGAACCCCGGATGATCCTCTGTCATGCCTACGGCAAGGAACCCACCGGCGAGGTTCTGGGTGAACTCGACAGAGTCGGCGTTGGCCGTCGTTCCCAGACGCTCGTACCCCGCGTAGGCCGTCAAGGCGATGACGCTCAGCAACAACGTCGCGGGCACGGGCCCGCAACGACGGTCACGCGGCTGACGGCCGGGGGCAGAGGTGGCCGTTTTCATATCGCTGCCCGTAGCGAATTCACTGTGCTTCCACGCGCCGCGCACGCTTTAGCCTCCGTCAGCTTGGATTCCGGTAGGTCCGACCCTTCGCCACCGGCCATGGATCATGCGCACTCGCCGCCCTCGCTGACTCGAGGTCTCTTGAAACGTCGCGTTCCGTCCCTCGACAACGGATCGGCGAGTACCGCTGGGGCACAACTGCGTCTGCCGTGTCGACCCACCCCGGCAATACCGCTCGCCGCCACCGGCACCCGCTCAGCAAGCGGCTGCCAGGTCAGGCGTTGTATGCCTTCCGACAGGCTTAGTCGTGAGGTGTTCCGACAACCTTACTTCCCGTTCTAACGGTCGGTACCGGGCGCGGCCTGGCGGAGTGATGATTTGATGAGCTGCACGGTACCCGCTG
>JBHHXS010000142.1:0-9045 GCA_046757145.1 Phycisphaerae bacterium
CGCGCGGTAGTGGCTGCCACCCGGACAGCAGGCCGATTGCGGAACAACCTGCCTACAGGCACTATCTACAGGCCTCCGCCTGCGACACACTCGATCCGACTCCGTGCGTCGAGCGAGCAGACTGGCTGCTCGAAGCCGCAGCCAAGCCCCATGCGAGCGCCGAAGCGCTGCAACTTGCGGTCGAGGCCTTGAAGGATGCGGAGAAGCGCGACCCGTTCAATGTTAGGTACGCGAGAATAAGCGTACGGTTGTACATGATGTGGGCGCAGCGGTCCGGTGATCCCGCGCACTATCTTGCCGCGGTCGATGCCGCGCGTGCGGCACTCAGACTGTACCCGCTAGACCCAGTTGGGCTGGTCAAGCTTGGTGATTGTCAGGCTGATGCGGGCATCAGTACCGCATCTACCAACCTGCTGACCGGCGCGGTCGAGAGCTACCGGCGCGCCCTCGCTCTTGATAGCGCAAGGCCGCAGTGGGAGAAGATTCGTCGTTTCAGCGAGCGCAAGAGACGCGAGATCAGGGCCAAGATCGAGCGTGCCGTGGAACACCGCAGCCGCATGCCGTAGCCTCAGGGGAGGTACGGGAAGATCATCAGCGCACTACAGGACGTCGGGAGCCTATGGCGCCTTGCCCGGTTGATAGAAACCGCTCGTGCTTTTGGGATTCCAATACGCTCGCTTCTCTACATGCAGCAGTTCCCCGCTCGCGGGGCCGGTGGTGTACTTTAGAAGATAATACGGCGGATCGACTCCGACTAGGAAGCCGGTCAGTGGGCCCTCCCAGACTAAGTCAACACGCCTGGCGTGATACGCGTTGCCGGCGATGGTGATCCGGGCGGGCGCCCGTGGAACGAGCGTGCCTTTGGTAGCCACCGGTTCTACCTGATGCGTTGAGCGCATCGCGGCAAGAACGGTCAGGTCGCGCGGCTCTGCACAGGCGGCGACGTCGCGTACGATCAGAAACAACGCCTCGTACGGCACCGCTTGACCGTCGAGAAGCCAGTCGCGGGAACCCTCGCCCTCGAAGTAAGAGAAGCTGCGCACCGACACCGCCTTCCCGAGCCACGTAAGATGTTTGAATGTCGCCCCACACCACTCCTGGCTGGAAACCGTCATTTTGAAGGGCTTCAAGTCAGGGCGGTGGAGGAACACCGTCGTCAGATATCGATAGTTGTAATTGGCGGTGGGAATCTCCTCGGCCAGATTGAGTTTGAATACTGCCACCGCGTCCTCGGCATCGGGTTGAGCCTTCACGCCCGACCAGCGCCCCATCCATTGACGGTTGACTAACTGCACACGCGTGTATTCTCGCCGCGACCCATAGATGCGATCGGTGGCACGGTAGTAGGACATTTCACAGAGCCCGTCGTCCCACGACGCCAGCCGGCCTAGCGGGTAGTCGACGGCCCGTGACGGCGCGGAGTGTGCGGCAGCGTTCTCTTGCGCGGCGACTGTCGTCCCAAAGACCCAAGCCACCGCGATTGCCGTGCATGCGACAGCGTTACGTCCGTGCACGATCCGGTACATAGTTCACAGCTCCGATTCAGGGCGCCCGGGCGGAGTGGGCGGGCCGAACAGCTCCGCTGCATTCGGCTGCTCGAGTACGAATTCCGCGTTCAAGGAGCCCTGTTGTGAAAGATGGTACAAAGCGGCAACAACAGCTCCGTAGTCCAGCCCCAGCCCCGTCACCCGGCCGCTCAGATCCACCCCCGCTTTAGTCCCAAGCAGGATGACCAGGTCCCTGAGGTTGAAGGGCGCGGGTATCGGGGGCGATGACGTCCCACTCGGAAGCACCACGCGCAGCAGTGTCAACTCCGTGGCATTCGTGCCGGCCGTTATCGTCAATGTGCCGTCCTCCGACCGGTACAACACAGGAGGCGTGCACGATAATTCACCTCCGAACAGTGCCAGGCGTCTTGCACCGGACCGTTTGGCATAGATGGACGGAGGGCGCGACGTAGGTACCTCGTCTAGAATGAAGTTGTCGCCGCCCACACGAATGGACCTGATGGTTGAGTCACGTCGGGCCGTCAAGGCTTCATAGGCGGCTACCCGTACGCGCGGGTCTGCGTCGTTCAGCAGGTCCCGCAAGACGACGCCCGTGCCCCCGACGTCCCGCGCTGCAGACAGCGCTCGGATCGCCGGGAAGCGAAACGGGCTCAGCTCGTTGCGGGCGCACAAGGCGATGGCGTCGCCGGCAATGTAGTCTCCAAGGCGCAGCCCCGCGACCGCTGCGTGGAAGCTTACATAGTCCCTGGGATGTGAATAAAGCTTGCCCAGAACCGGCAATGCCACTTGGCCCAACCCTTCGAACGCCAGGGCAATCCGCGCATGCGGGGCACCGGGGGCGACAACCTCCTCCGCCAGCGCGCGCGCCCGCGCAGCCTGAAGCTGTGGATCTTGCGAAAGATACAGATGTCGAATCAACGCCAGAAAGTGACCCTCGTCGCCGCGATAGGCCTCGGGTATCCGCACGTTGACGAATGATGGGGAGATAGCGTCAGCGACGCGCTCAGCGCCCGGCACGTAGTCATTGATGCGGTCTTGGATCCGACGAGCCCACCTGTGAGAGGCTTCAAAAAGCACAAGTCGCACCCGTCTGCTCTCCGTGACTGCGCCGCCGCCGACTACGGTCCCGTAGAGTGGGCTGGATTTAGTTGCGGCCCGGTCGCCCGAGAAAGGGTTCATAAAGACAGGCCCGGACGCGCGCGCGAGGACCCGCCCCGCGATCGCCCTACCCTGGGAACCGGGTTTGAAGACGCGCAGCTCAGAAGTGTAAAGCCGACCACCACGCAGCGATTCGGTTCTGGTTCCCGGAAGTGCCCTAACCGTGACGTCGAAGGTGGTGCCTCTCAGTGCGGCGGGCGGAATATCGCCCTGCACCACCACCACCGCCGTGTCCTCGTCGACGATCAGTTGTTCGGGCGTGAGCTGCTCCACGCCGACCACACGCCCGGTCGTGTGCCGTTGCTTGTGCATCGTCTGGACGAGTCCCTCGAATACCGCTTGCGGGCAATCGCGCGAGCCGTTTTTCCCCAGACCCACAACCAGGCCGTACCCTCGAACGCGTAGTGGTCGCATACCCTCGTAGTATGCACGGGCGCCTATAGTGTCGCGGTACGCCGCCGAGCGAGCCAGCGCGCTCTCCCCGATCGCCACTCCGGGGTCGACGAGGCGCCTGTCCTCACGTTCCCAGATGAAAGGCTTACACCCGGCAAGGGATTCGAACAGCAACATCGCAAAGGCGAGATTACGTCCGCTTCGTAACATGGAGCACACACCGTCTCACGTCAGCCTGCCAGCACGTCTACCACGGCTGCGGTTGCCAGTACAATGCTGACGATTCCGTTAACCGTAAAGAACGCGGTGTTAACGCGGGAGTACTCGCCCGGTCGCACCGGGGAGTTCTCCACAATCAGCAGCACCGCGACGACAACGACCCCGACGGCGTAAATAACGCCTAGTCCCGCGCTGACTCCAACCGCTACGAGTCCGCATACCACCAGTCCGTGAGACACCCGAGCCAGCCGGAGTGCTTTCACGGGGCCCAGACGCGCCGGAAGGCTGTGGAGACCGTCGCGCAAATCGGCATCGATGTCCTGGCACGCATATATGACGTCGAAACCGGCAATCCACAGCGTTACCGTCGCCGTTAAGAGCCAGGCCGCCAGCCCCAGAGACTGCGGATGGACTGCCAACCACGCACACACGGGCGACAACGCAATCGCACTGCCCAGGTAATAGTGGGACCAGCGCGTGAAACGCTTGGTAAACGAGTAGCCGCACAGGTAAAGCAGGATCGGCCCGGACAGGAGAATCGGCCACGTGTTGCCGTAAAGAATATAGAAGCCGAGGCATGCCAACCCGAACGTCATGCCCGAAATGAACAACATCATCCATGCAGCGCTGGAGCTCAATCTCCCAGCAGGCAGCGCTCGTCGCGCCGTGCGCGGGTTCCTTGCGTCAATACCAGCATCGACGATGCGGTTGAACGTCATCGCGACGCTGCGGGCTGCCACCATGCAGATGACCACAAGCCCGAGCTGCCCGAGATAAGGGTAACCACGCTCCGGAATGTTGCGCCCTGCAAGAACAGCCGCCATCAGCGCAAACGGCAGGGCAAAGACGGAGTGCGAGAGCCTGACCATCTCTGCCCAAACGTGTACGACTGCGCCGACCGAGCTCATCAACAGCAACCGCCTCGCCTCTCGCTTCGCCCGACGCCGCCCGTCCCGTCCCAACGTATAGGCAGCGCGTGCGGTATGTTCAGAAGGTCCAGGAGCTTGCCGACGACGAAATCGACAAGATCGCCTATCGTCTCGGGCAGCATGTAAAACGCTGGCGAGGCAGGGCAAATGACGGCGCCGGCCTCACTCAGTTGAAGGGCGTTGAGCAGATCGATCCTGCTGATGGGCATCTCCCGAGGCACGACGACCAGGCGTCGCATCTCCTTGAGCGTAACGGCGGCGGCCCGCTCAAGCAGGTTGCCTGCGAGGCCTGCGGCAACAGACGCCAACGTGTTGCTGCTGCATGGGCAGATAATCATGCCATCCGTCTGGAAACCACCGCTTGCCAGCCGCGCCCCAACGTTGTTGTACGCGTACGTCGTCACCCGCTCCGTGTCCCTGCCGAGAAGCGCCCCGGCAGAAGCGTCGGAGATGCCCAGTTCATCGAGCAGCAGGCGCTTCCCGTGGGGGGTGATCACCAGATGCACATGGGCGCCGCACTCTACGAGACATTCGATCAGCCTGACCCCGTAACGAGCCCCGCTTGCGCCCGTGATGCCGACAACAACCTGTTTCTCCCTCGCGGGATCGCTCATCGCCCGGCTCTCGTCAGATGGCTCGTCAAATGCCACGAGGACTGCTGCACCGCCTGTTGAGCCCATACCGAGTCCGGGTGCTCGCCGACCAACCTGGTTAGAATCTGTTCGCTGCGGTCGATTTGGTCAGCGGCCTTGTACGCCGAGGCGAGCCGGAACAACACCTCGGGATACGCGTCTCCCGACGGGAACCCGTCAATACAGGCCTCGAGCCGCGCGATCTTCTGAGGCGGGGTCGATTCCGCCTTGGCGATCTCCAGGCAGATGTTGTCAGCAATCTGACACCGCGGGTACGCGCGCTCCAGTCTCTGCAGGTTGTCCATGTATTGCGGGCATCGAGGATCGAGGTCAAGCAGGCCGAACCAGACGTCCGCCTCACGGCGCCGCGTCCCGCAGATCGGGTCGAACCCGTAAACCGGGTCACGGTTGCGGACCAACAGATCCCGTAGGCGGTGTGCCTCAAGCCCGATGACGTCGAATGCTATATTGAGACTAGCCTCGGGCGTCTCACGCGCCAGCACATCCCCCAACATGCCGCTGGTGTCGTCGCGAGCAGCTTGCGTTTCCGGCCTGCGTGTTTCGGCCAAGAGGACGACCTTGTCCAGTTTGTCCACCGCACGTTCAACGTCGCATACGCGTGCCTCGTACTGCGCCAGCTTGAACAATGCCACACCCGTCAATGCTGAATCGGATCGATACTGCGCTAGGATCCGCCATGTCGGCTGCGAAGCCCGAGTGGGAAAACCGTCGTAGAAGCGAATCCACCCGGTCTTGCGGAACTCGGCGTAGTCCACGCGCATGTCCAACGCCCTAGCCTTTAGGAACAGGGCATTGGCCGCGTAGGGGCTCGCTGGAAAGTTACGGTGGAACCAGTCGCATCGTTGCGCCAGTTCCATCTGATGTCTAGTAAGCTCAGACTGATACGGGCCGAGATCAGCCGCCAGCTCAAACTGCCATTTCAGCTCCTCCATTTGACGCAGTGCAGCCCGCGGCGGGCGCGGTGTGGGATGCCGGAGCCAGGCGGCGTTCACCGCTGCATCCAGCGCCCGCGAGCCATCGATGTCCGCGAAATGCGCCTCGCTGAGTCTCTCCAACAAGCGGTAATAGAGCTCGTCGCGGCCAACGTGAAACTCGAAGAGTGCCACCGGTAGACCGAGCATGATCGCCAACAAGGGAGTGATCGCGCCGGGGCGGTAGTTGACCACCCGCGCAAGCGACAGGACGATTGCGAATACCAGCACCGCTGCTACGATCGCCAGAACCCACGGGGCGATGAACTTAATGCGGTCGACAGGGTCGATACGCCCCGCAAGAATCTCGTTGCTACCCTGCCACGCCAGCACAAGGTACAGCACCGCAGGTAGAAGCCCGAGCAGCCCCGCCATGAACCGGAAACGCGAGCGAAACGGTCGTACCGACGCGATGAGGCACGACCACACCAGCGTAAACGCCAGCCACGGCATGACTGCAAGAAACCCCACCACGCCAATAAACGGCAGGCTCGACCAGAAACGGTAGAGGATGGCTACAAGGATTGGGATCGAGATAAGAGCGGCTATCAACAACCCCACTATGGGAATCTGCATCGGGACGTTCTGTACGTTGATCGGCTCTATCAGGAACGTCGCCAGAGACACCGACGTCTGCCGCCCGAAGCGGAACGTCTGCACGATCTCGTCCCAGTAACCGTCAAGGGCAGGGGCAAACCGCTCGCCGCTGCGCAGCCAATAGGCGAAGCTGCCTACGCCCGCAAACAGAAGAACATTAAGCGCGAGAAGAACGACGGCGCGGACGCGGTACTTCGGGCCGCTCCGCGACCAAACGTCCATCAGTGGGGGTGGGTCCGCCGCGGGCTCTGCGCACTCCGACGCCTCGCGGCGCTCGGCCTCTGCCTGGTTCGCTGTTGCCATCCTCAGTCCCGAGCGGCGATGTACGCGGTTACGACGCCGACGGTCAGGGCCCGCGCCGTCGGACTCCGGAAACCCGCTGCCACCAGCCGCGCACACAGCTGTTCTGCATCGAGGAACGATACCACGGAGCGTGGTAAATAGCGATATGCGCCTGAGCGGTCGCCACTGATCAGCGATGCCGCAACAGGCATCAGACGAGTTGAGTAAGCTTCAAACACCCAGCGGGCTAGAGCGTTTCCGGGCCTGGTGAACTCGAGGATGACCGCCCGTCCGCCGCGTCTGAGCACGCGGTGCATCTCGACCAAACCTGCGTCCAAATCCTGGAAGTTGCGCACCCCAAAGGCACAGGACGCGATCGAGAAGCTGCCGTCTTGAAAAGGAAGATCCAGTGCGTCCGCCTCGCACCACGTCGCGGCCGGGTCCGTCCGACCGCTGGCGAGCGCAAGCATCTCGTGAGCGAAGTCGCACCCCACCACTCGTCGGGCTCCGGCACGTAAAAAGGCACGCGCGAAATCACCCGTTCCGCATGCGACGTCCAGGACGAAGTCCCCACGCTGCACCCCCGCGAGCCGCACCGCCTCACGCCGCCAATACGCATCCCGTCCCATGCTGAAAAGCGTGTTGGTCAGCTCATATCGGCAGGCTATCGCGTTGAACATGCGTCGCACGCGCGCCGCCTTGTCCGTCACGCGGTGGGGGGCTAGAAGCTCCTCCGACGTCCATGCCGCTTCGTCAGGAGACGTCCTCGGACCGGGCATTGCTCCACAGTCTCCACGCCAACTACCGAGGGCCGTGCACGCCACCTACATGCCGAGGTCAAGATGATGTTGACGTTGGTCAGGCGAATCCGCGCCCCCTCACGGACCGTCCCCACACAGTGCTCTTCACTCGGCACCGGCCTCATCACCACCAAGCACGTGGCGCCGATCGTTGCGACGGTGTTGAAGACCGTTGGCAACCCCGGGCGCGCCGCAGTCCTCGACACACTCAGTATGTTATTCGCGGGTCCGAGTCAACGAAACAGCGCGTTACGGTTTCCCGGCCGCCACTGCCACCGCCCCTGCTTTTGCCTTGGAGAAGCGGTCCGCCACGTCCTGCCAGTTAACAATATTCCAGAACGCTTTGATGTAATCAGGGCGCCGGTTTTGGTACTTCAAGTAGTAGGCGTGTTCCCAAACGTCCAGCCCAAGAATGGGGTGCAGGCCGACCGTCAACGGGTTGTCCTGATTCGCGAAGTCTCGAACGACGAGCTTACCCGCACGGTCGAGACAAAGCCACGCCCAACCGCTGCCGAAACGACCTGTCGCCGCGGCGTCGAACTTCTTTCGGAACTCGTCGAAGGTGCCGAATGAGGAATTGATGGCTTCAGCCAACGCGCCGTCCGGGGCGCCGGTGCTGTCCACCGTAAGGTTCTTCCAAAAGATCGAGTGGTTCAGGTGCCCGCCGCCATGGTTGTTCACCGCATTGCGGATGCTCTCGGGAAGAGAATCCAGGCTGCTTAGAAGCTCCTCGATCGGTTTAGCCTGGAGCTCAGCATGACCGGCGAGAGCGTCGTTGAGCTTAGCCACGTATGCGGCATGGTGCTTGTCATGGTGAATCTCCATGGTCCTGGCGTCTATGTGAGGTTCCAGGGCGTCAAACGGGTATGGAAGTGCAGGCAGTTCAAAAGCCATTATCAGAATCTCCTTTGTTACGTGGCCATCTTGGAATCACGCCTCGTGCCCGGTCGGAGCGTCATCAAGGGGACCGTAGTGCGATCGCGACTAATCGTCAAGTCTACGGGCCTCTGTTACGCGAAGTCGTGGAGGGACATGGCGTAGCCACGATGTGTCGGCGAACGAAATCCGGAGGCACTAAGCGGCGCCGGTAACGAGCGCCTCCCACTGCACCGCCGTCCGCACCAGCCCGGCGGTTGTATGTGGTCTGCTGAAGCTGCGAATCAGCGCCTCACCGGCGGACGTGGCGACGGCCCACCGCCGTTCCCACCTCCCTCGTTTGTGTCGCTGTTGTCGTTGCCATCCGTGCCGCCGGCGCCGTCTCCCGCGTCGCTTCCGCCGCCAACGTTCTCGAGCTGACCATCGCCATCTGCCGACGGTGCCACGGTGACTGTCAGGTTCGGGGATGTGACTCGTTCGCCGTCAGCCGATGACGCCACGCAGCGGAAGGTGAGTGCTCCCGGTGAGCCGGCGGTGAACGTCGCCACACCTTCCGCCACGCTCGTGAGTTGCCCATCGCCCGCACCGATCAGCTCGATAGCGCGTGTGCCGCTCGGCACAACGGCCCCTGTGCTACAAGTCAGCGTAACGGTATCGCC
>JBHHXS010000143.1:0-9025 GCA_046757145.1 Phycisphaerae bacterium
CGGAGCGCGCGAGGATTGAGGTGTACCGACGGATGGCGGCGTGCGGCACAGCCTCTGACCTCGCACGCCTGGAGCAGGATCTTGTGGACGCATTTGGCCCGTTTCCCCAGCAAGTGCAGCGGCTGCTGGAACTCGCCGAGATTCGCGTCTATGCCCGTAGGTTCGGAGTCTCATCGATAAGCCGCATGCCGCCTGACATCGTGTTCAGTGTGGATCAGTACTCTACCGTCGAGCCTGTGTTTGCGGACGCGCCGGGCCCCGTGCGCCTGCCCGACCCGCGGACCGTACACCTGAGGCTGACCGAACGCTATCTTGAACCGGCTACGTTGATCCCGGTTCTGCGACGGATGTTCCGAAAAGCCTGTGCCCGGTGCGGTGCGTCTCTACAAGCTGAAGCGAATACGGAGGCGAGCTCCTGATGCGGTTAGGCAAATGTGCGCTGTTGGCCGGTGCGTGCTTCGTCGCCGGGTGTGCGATCCTCCCTCAATCCCCCGCCCGCGACGCAGGTGCCGGTCGTGCGGTGGGCGATGAGGCCCGCCCACAGTCGCCGGCTTACCATGCGTCTACCACCGGTCCTGTCGATGCACTTGTCATAAACGGTGAGACCGTCAAGGCGATCGACCTGTGTCGCGAGAGGAGCGCCGAGCTGCAACAACAGGCCAGGGCGCTCTCCCCGCTGCAGTACCGAGAGTACGTCGAGCGGGAGGCATCGAAGTGGATCGTCGAGAAGATGACGGAGACGCTGCTGTACCAGCGTGCCTCGTTGCATTACTCGCCGGAGATGCGGGCCACTGTGGACAAGTACGTCGACGGCGAGATTCGCAGGATTGTGACCGAGAGCCACGGAGGGGTTGAGAGGCGCTTTGAGAAGCACCTCGCCTCGCTCGGGCGCGACATCGAGGCCGTTCGTAGCGGACTTCGACGCCGGATCATCATTGCGAGCTTTCTCGAGTCCGAGATAAAGCCCAAGGTGGTCGAGCCCACGCGGACCGAGTTGTTGGCTGCCTTCCGTGCCAGCAGCGATGCGTACCGGGTGGCGCCGCGGCGGAGGATGTCGTTGATCGACGTTCGCGTTCGTGACCGCCTGGACTCTGCCAACACTGATCCTACTGCGGAGCAGTTGGCCGCCGCCCGGGAAGAAGCGCGCTCGATCATACAGATGGCTAAGACCGAGATAGTCAGCGGCCAGGAATTCGCCAGCGTCGCTCGGCGCTACTCCGACGGCCTGCACAGCACGGAAGGGGGTGACTGGGGGTGGGTGCGGAAGGGAAGCGTGCGCGAGAGGTTCGAACCGGCGGTTGACGCTCTGTTTCAGTTGGATGTGGGCCAAGTTAGCGAGGTAGTCGAGGCTGACGACGGTTATTTCCTTGTGCGCTGTGACGAGGTTGATCCGGGCGTCGAGCCCAGCTTTCAGGATGCTCAGCCTGCCCTGCGGGCGTCGTTGAGTCAGGCTTCTTATGAACGGCTGCTTGCCGGACTGCTTGCCGAGCTGCGCAGCAAGGCCCGCATTGAGCCCCCCGACATCGAACGGTTCCACGCTGGATTGGTAGCGGCGGCGATGGGCGAGGAATTCACGAATCCCGGGCGTCCGTGAGCGGCGTTCGGGGCGCGCTGACGTGGTCGCGTGCCCGCCGCAATCATCCTTGCTGAGTTGCGCTACCATACGGATCATGATCGAACGGCGTTTACAACTTGTCGTACTGCTCTCCGGTACCGGGCGGACGATGGTCAACGTGCAGGAATGCATCGCTGCCGGCAGGCTGAATGCGCGCATTCGCCTGGTCATCAGCTCCCGGCGAGAAGCCAAGGGGGTCGCGCTCGCGAAGGGGCTCGGGCTCGCGACCAAGGTGATCGATAGGGGCCTCCTCTCCGAGGCCCAGTTCCAGCGGGAACTCACGGCGGCGGTTGTCGGTGCGGAGCCCGATCTAGTCTGCATGGCGGGTTTTTTGCGGCTCTGGGAAATGCCCGCTGAGTTTCGTGGGCGTGTGATCAACATTCATCCCGCCCTGCTTCCTGAGTTCGGAGGTAAAGGGCTCTACGGTCGGTACGTTCACGAGGCGGTTCTACGTGCAGGGAAGGCCGTTAGCGGATGCACGGTACACTTCTGCGACAACGAGTATGATCATGGGCCCGTCATTCTGCAACGCACCGTTGCTGTCATGGCCGACGACACGCCCGAGACGCTGGCAGCAAGGGTCTTCGAGCAAGAATGCGTTGCTTATCCCGAGGCCATTCGGCTTTTCAGTGAAGGGCGCATCACGCTCGACGGACAGCGAGTGCACATCAATTAGGCTGCGGTACTCGGGGCGGCATGTTCTGTAGGCGTCGGGCGGACGGTGTGCGCGAGCAAGCAAGCCTGTTCTTCTGGGCAAGCCTGCGGAGCGTTGCGGCTTTGTGCTTGTCACCCGCCGGTGACGGTTGTGCCTGCGGCTTCGACGCGGCCCGTCTTCATATCATAGAACATGCGCACTGCTGAGAAATGGGTCGGTAGCTTACCCGGAGCTTGGACCCATATCTGCGCCTTGTGCCGGGAAGCGCCGTAGATTGCCAGAATGTTGCGGTCGCGCTCGAAGACTACGCGGTCAGCTTTGAGATGCAGGCCTTCAGTTTCGTCCTGAACGACGACGGAGCCGACAGCCTGGAACTGGCGTAGCCGGGCTGCGCTGAGTCGTCCCATTCGCCTACTGCTCCGCAGGTGGGCGCCCCGTCTGCGTCCGAGGAAGTCGGCGGTAAGCACGTCGCAGGTAAGGTATGTAGATCGCCCCTCAACGGCCTGTGCGTCGTCGGCGGATGTTCGTCCGAGGGCCCGCTCCAGCCGCGCGCCGCTGAAATGCTTCAAGGCAACGTTCCCCTCGAACCGGGTCTGGTCGATCGAGAAATCATACCACATGGCTTCCTGCCATTCGATAAGGGTCTTGGACGGTCCGGTGCTCTCGTCGATGGAGAAGAGCCCGCGCTCACCCCGCTGCGGGGCCTCTGGAGTCTTGGGGGCAGGGCGGAAATCCTCGAGGAGCAAAGTGCCGGGGCTTTCGATGAGCATCTTCGAGACTTCTCGTCGCAGGTCAACGGAGAGCTTCTCCCCGGACAGGCGTGCCCGAGTTTGAAGCTTGCCGGTCGACGGGTCGACATCTGCGGTCAACACCACCGCTCCACCGGTAGCAAGCAAATAGGCGGGTTCCTTGTCGAATCCGCGTGCGGTGAGTCCATCCGCCTGTCTGGTGTCGGTTTCATCGAGATTGTCGATGATGTCCTGGAATATCCACCAGTCCTGGCGTGGGGCCTCTTGCCGGGTATCCGCGGCGACCTCATCGAATTCGACCATGAGCTGCTCACAATCGAACTCCGTCGTACTGCGGCTGTAGGCGTGGACTGCTCCGGAGAAGACCGCGCGGTTCTCGCGTCCCTGGTACTTCATCCACTCCTGCCATTCGATGGATATGGGTATCAGATTATCAGCTTTTCGGCCATCAAGGTCCTTGCGCGACCAAAACGACATGCGACCCGGTCCGGGGACGTCGGCCCATTGGTCAGGTACATTGAGCTTGACGTCATCTCCGGTGACTGTGAAGGTACCTAAGCGGACCGTCGCGGGGTGACCGTCCGTGCCCGTCACGCGCGCGGTTTCAATCTCCCGCCCGTTCTCGAAGGCACATTCCAGCTCAGCCGCGGTCAGGTCGAGCGCCTGGAGCGGATCTGAGACGGACACGTCCGCCGAGGCGTGCAGGCGCTTGACGCCCACCTCCTTGTGTTCCGCAGCTTCGTGCTGGCGGCGCCGCGCGTCCCAGTCGATCTCGGCGACGTTGAGACCAGCCTCAAGCGCCTTGGCGTGTGCCTTGACGGCGTCAAAAGGCGGTGCGGGACGAGAGACCATCTCGAAGTCCACCACGAGCTTGTCCCGTGCCCGTATAATGCGATCACCCTGGGTTGCCTCGACGTCGCCCTGAGCGGTTGCGGTAAGCGGGACGATCTGTCCGTCACGATCCGTCGTGAGGTTGACGTCGACATGACGAGCGGTAACTCGATCATCACCCTGAACCATCGAGACGTTCCCGGTAGCAGCGATGTGCTCGAGATTCTGACCGGCACGGTCCCGTCGCCCTGCGGAGCCAAACGTGATAGTCACTACGTCGGCTTCGAGGCTTGTCGGCCCTTGCCTCAAGGCGACTTGGCCGACAAACAACGCCCGGTCGAGCGCTCTGTACTCTTTCGTCGATACGGCGCCGGTGATGTCTGTGCTGGACTCGGTCACGAAGTGACCGTGCACCTCGAGCTGGTCGTCAAAGTGGGCAGTCAGTTGCTCCGTTACCGACTGATCGGAGCCCTCGAGCCCGAGCGTGCGGCGGTCCGCACCGCGCGTCAGGACTCCCGGGCCCGAGACGCGCACATAAAGGTCGTCACCTGTGCGCTGCGTGTAGACCTCCAGGCCGGTCATGTTCCCCTCGCGAGCCGAGCGCACGACGACCGGGTCGTCGGGCGTGCCTACGAGCCACACTCTCGAGCTCTCGGGATCCAGCGTGAGTTGTGCGCACGTCGCGTCGCCGTCGGGATTGGAGACGAGTACGGGTGAGCCCGCAGCAGTGATTCTAGTCTGCCCGTCCCCCTCCCAGCGTTCATCGTCCGGTGGGATTATGTCGACGGCCAGGCGTCCGTCCCACTTGACGAGGATGCGTTCACGCGGCGTGAGAGCGTCGAGACTTTGGGCGGTCCGGGGATCAGTGGGCTTCGGCACCGTACGGATGCGCCGCGTATCCTCGCTGGATAGTGCACGGAATATCTCAAGGCCGTCGGCCTGCAGCCTGGATTGTGCAGCGGACCCGATCCATTGTTTGGCATCTACGTTTTCCTCGAAGTGGGCCAAGTATCTTATCGTCTTGGGGGTTTCATCGGGGTGGGGTTCGTCGGGTCTAAACAGCGGCACGTCATTGTCGGTCGCGCCGCGGTCAGCAGCAGTCTCATCTGGGGGTTGGGTTGCCTTGGAAGCGAGTTGGGCTGCGAGAGCCGCCTCCAGAGCCTGCCTGAGCCATTCCACCAGAGGCGAGTTCTGGGGAGACGCGCGTCTAGCGGACGGGATCGACAATCCCAGGTCGTCACTCAGCTCGCGCAGCTCAATCCTCCCCCCGCTGGCGATTCGAATGTGCTCGACCAGGCCTTCATCCTCGTTGAAACGGATTTCCATCTCGTCGGCGCGGAAGTCTATGTCGCGAGCAGCCAGGTGTATTCCGCCACGTGGGACTGAGACTTTGGAATACTCGAGGTCAAACGTGAGCTCGTCGACGTCGATGCGGACGGTCTGATCGGCGGAGATCTCCTTATTCGCGGGGGGAGGAAGACTGGCCCTGTCCTCTGCGGTGAGCCTGTCGTACTCGATGAGCACGCCGCCGCCCATCCGCCCACGCCTGAGGTTCAGACCACCTTTCAGGTCGCCCTCAAGCGTTGCCTGTGGCGCGGTCACCCGTATGCCGTGCCCGTCTTTCGTTCGCAGGCGTATCTCCGGCTCTACCACGATCAACTCATCCGGCACACCATCGACGGGTTCCCAACTGTGAAAGGCGATCTCTCCAAACGGGGTTGTCCCGCCTGGTCGATAGAGGCTTAGACTGACGTTTCTCCCCTTACCGGCCCTGGCTCCACCTACTTCGACTCCGACGGAATCGTCCGGGCTCTGCCGCAAAAGAGAATCCACAAGCGGCTCATTGCGGTCGGGCAGCCGCGGGTTCGGTATCCTCGCTTGCAGGTCAGGACTGAGCTGGCTGTACTGGTAGATCGAGAAACACACCAGCAGGATTGCCAGTGTAGCCGCCCCGACGACAACGGTTCTCACGAGGCCGCCACCCGCACGCCGGTTTCGTCTTGGAGGATTCATCAGCTTCACTAGTCAGACCTGTTGTGTCAGCAGGGTGCGCGACCAGCGTTTCTGCTTCCTGAGCAGGAGCTCCACGACCTCTGCAACGGCGCCGCGTCCTCCCGGGCGGCGGGTCACGTAATGTGCCGCGCGTTTGACACTTGGTACGGCGTCGGCCACCGCGACGGCAAAGCGGGCGCGTGCCATCGGCGCCAGATCGGGAATGTCGTCGCCCATGTAAGCGACGGCCTCGTCCGCTCTGCCAGTGGAGCTGAGAATAAGATTGTAGGCGGAGAGCTTGTCGTCCACTCCGACGTGAACCAGCTCTACGCCAAGCTCCGCCGCCCGCTGGGTCACACCTTCCCCGCCGCGACCGGATAACATGGCCACCGTGCCTCCACAGCGTTGCCAAAGCTTCACGGCGAAGCCGTCATGCACGTGGAATTCTTTAATGCGTTCGGCGATGGGTCCGGCGGTGACGTGCCCTACCGTCAGTACGCCGTCGACGTCAAGGATCAACAGTTCGATTGAGGTCAGGTCCATAAAGAGCACCTTGGGGAGCAGGGCCAGGAGTATGACCCACGCTCGTGCAGGGGTCAAGGGCAGGCGCAGCGTGCCGCCGTCGCCGGCTCCCCTTCGCCGAGGAGCCGGGGTCGTCACATTCGTCATCCCGCGGCCACCGGTACCGTTGACGCCTGTACGCGATCGCCGTATACACACTTGCAGTGCACAGCAGTCGTTGTCCTCCGGGTAGGTTTCCTCTTTCGACGGAAGGCGGCGTCTGTGCATGGTTCGTGTTAGCGGGAGGGCGTCGTGTCCTCGCCGGCCGTTGTTTGTAGAGGAGCGACCTGTTCTTTTAGGGTCAGCAAAAAGGACGCAGCATGCCCAATCCGCTATGTCATTTCGAGTTGATGTCCAACCAACCGGAGCAATGCAAAGAGTTCTACGGGAAGGTGTTCGACTGGACTTTCGACGACGACTCGATGCCGGATTACACACTGGTTAACACCGGCGCCGAGCCTACGGGAGGCATCTTCCTCAAACCCTCGGAGGCGCCGTCAGCGTGTGCCAACCTGTACTTCAGCGTCGATGACATTGATGAGACGTTGGCCAAGGTAGCGGAGCTCGGCGGGACGGTGATTGTCCCGAAAACCGCGATTCCCGGTGTCGGACATTTTGCGATGTTCGCAGACCCGGAGGGCATCACCATAGGAATCCTAAAGGCCGGCGGGCGCTGAGGAATCCATCAGGTCGAGCGAGATTCTCTTCAGGTCTGTATCGCGATAGACCCGCCCCGCTTCTATAGCCTCACATCTGCGAGAGCACACCAACGTAGTGCGGTGCCGGTCACCTGTAGCCGGTACGCCGTGGGAGCCCTTGACCAGGCCTGCATCCAGTGGAATCCCGCCCGTGGAAGGGTCGAGAAACAGCTCCACCGGGTCGTAGCCGGGCTTGCGGTGGATGTCGACCGTCCGGGCGAAGGACGGCGCAGCGGCATCATCGAGCCACCAGTAATAGGCAAACCAATGGCAATCATCGGAGACAAGAAGCACATCCCCGCAGCGTTCATGTCGCACACCGAGATCGTCCAGCGCGTCCCCGTGGTACACACCGGCAAGGCCGGGCGCGCCGTTGAAGAGCTCGCAACACAGGCTGATTGTTCTGGGGTCTGCGTCTCGGGCGTATACATGAGCTAGCTGGTGGTCCACCATCGCAAACGCCGCGCTCCCGCGGATGTCGATTTGCTCAGCACCGCCATCCTTGATCACCTTTAGCAACCCCGCATCACGCAGCATGCGGTTCGGGTAGACGACGCCTGTCACGTCGGTCAGCGCGTATTCGCCGGCAACGAGGTACGTGACGTCGTGGCCTATGGAGCTGCGGGCGATGTGACGCGTAAAGTCAGCGAGTTGCCCGTCAAGCTCGGTGAGTGCTAAACGGTACTGCGGGCTGTCCTGGCCAAACCTCTGGCCGGCATAGTCAAGATGTGGAATGTAGATCCAGTTGTAGTTCGGCGCATGGTTATCGACCAACCAAGCCGACGCGCGGAGAATCCAGCGAGTGGACTCGATGCCGGCTTGTGGTCCCCAGTAGTGTTGCAGCGGAAAATGCCCGACGGCATCGATTAGGCGTTGGTAGAGTCCGTCGGGCTTCGAGTAGCACCACGGCCTGGTGGTTCCATCGTCGGCGTGGATAGGCGCCGGGGTGACGATGAAGTCCGCCCCTGCGCCTTTGATGTTTTGTAGATGCCACACGGCTGAAGTCCAGTCAGGGTGCTGTTGTTTGATCGCATCCCAGATCTGCCGGCCGGCAACGGCATCGTTGCGACCGACCCAGAACTCGACGCAGCCCCGGTCGCGATGATGGAAACCGTTGGCGATGATCCCATGTTGCCCGGGGGCCACGCCTGTGGCGATGGAGGCCTGCACACACGATGTTACACACGGGAACGTGGGCACGAGCTCGGCTGTCACGCCGCTGGCGGCCCAGCCGTAGAGCGTCGGTACCGCCGGGTCCACGTCAATAGGACGCAGGCCCGCGACTGACATGAAGATCAGATGCCTCTTTGCCACTGGTGTATCTACCCAATCGTGCTCAATTGACACACCGGGTCAGGAACTCATGCGCCAGCCGCGCCGTCTCGACCGCGTTGTGGCTGTGCCTGGGCAGCTCAACATGCACCGGACCAGCGTAATCAACTTCGAACAACGCATCAAACACCGAGTCAAAATCCACCTCACCCTCACCGAACATGAGGTGCTCGTGCACGTTGCGCCGCATGTCGTCCAGGTGCACGTTCCAGAGTACGTGCCGCCATCTGCGGATATGATCCCGCAGGTTGCCGTCGTTCAGACAGTGCACGTGTCCGATGTCAAGAGTGAGGCCCAGCAACGGGTGGTTCACGCGTTTCATAAGGTCCTGAAAGCGTGCCATCGTGTCGATGAACATCCCCGGTTCGGGCTCGAAACTCAGGCGTACTCCTGCGCTCTCTGCGTGGGCCAGCACCTCGCTCAGAGCGCCGGTCAGTCTCTCTTGCAGCGCGTTCTCGCTCGCGTTGTCGTCGGCGGCACCGGACCAGATCGCTACGCTGTCGGCTCCAACGGCGGCCGCTACATCGACCGCAGCTTTCAAGAACCCGATACGCTTAGCCCGACCCGCTGCTGACCTGCTGACCAGTGCAGG
>JBHHXS010000144.1:0-8936 GCA_046757145.1 Phycisphaerae bacterium
CGCGAACTCGCGCCTGCCGGAGTTGATCACGTCGATCAACTCGCGGATTCGGTCCCCCAGCGGACCCTCCGACGTGCCCTTTACGTCCAGGTATCGCCCTTCCGGGAGCTGGCCGAGTACGAACGCATTCGGATGGAACAGAACCGGCAGGCACCCGGCAAGGTACGGAAGGATCACCGCGAGTCTTTGACCAATCAACATAAACTGTTTCTCCGGACAGCCAATTCAACCGCAACAGTCCGACGTCCGACGCCCCACGCCCATGGTCCATCGAACGCACGCCGTAGACGACGATCCCGGCCGCAAGCGGCGCCGCACGTATCGCCCAGAGCGCCTACAATTTCTCTTGCACGCTGCGCACCTTGTCTTCGATAGTCTGTCTGCGGTCGGTGCGCGTGCCCAGCTTGAGAGTCGTCGATATGCGCGGGGCGCCGAGCGCATGCACTGCTTCATGGCAGCGTCTGATCGCCGAAAAAACCACGTCCCACTCGCCCTCGACTATCGTACCGTAGGCGTGCAACTGGGGCGCCAGCCCGGAATCGGTCAGTACGCGCTGGCATTCAGCAACGTACTTGGAGACGGATACGCCAACACCGACCGGCACAACACAGATATCCACAATCACGTTGATCGCTGGTAACTCCTGCTCTCACCACGTGGACGACACTCGATCACTGCGTCCTCGATTATCCTGGGCGACCGAAGTTGCATCCCTGCGCGGAGCGCATGAAGGAGAAGGCACCGGGCTTGTCTCATCGCCCCGCAGGCAGCTGCTCTCGCCTGGACTGTCGCGTGCCCCTCCATGCGCTTCTTGCAGCCCGACCGTCGATGGTACATTCGTCCGTGAGGTGCTCGCCGTTGGGCGCAGTATACGTTACACGAAGAACGAATCGATCGGCCGGCGGAAGAACCTGTGGATTGACTTCCAGAAGAAACTCGTACATTTGAGTCGCCTTGTTCCAATGTTCGCGCTGCTTCTGTAGGGTCGACAGATCGATCTTCCAGACATCCAGGCGCCGGCCCAGGTTATCTCCACTTGCGGGAATGTACTCCAGCAGGTCGACGTGCACGCGCCCGACAAGCATCCCCGGGTCATCGAGGGAATTGACAGCCTGCAGCAAAAGCTCGATACCATCGGGGTTGGCGTCGTCGTCGAAGCTTCTGACGCGCGTGAAGGGAGCGACTATTTCGATTCTGGTCGGCATGAGTAAAGCGAGCATCTGCTGCTGCGATGCCTCCTGTCCCGCCCGCGGTGCCGCAGCGCACGCGCCGAGCATCAGCAGCGCGGCCGCCTCAACAAAGCTAAGCTGGGAATCACGCATATGCCGCACAATCTCCCTGCAGTTCTAAGCAGTTTACCGGCTTCAGGTTGGGCAGTCTACGCCCGCCCTTTTCCGAGCGTCAAGCAACCGCTCCGCAGAGCCCTGGCGGCCAACGCTGTTGTGCTCGGTTGCTTAGTCATCGGCCCGGGCAACGCAGGCTGCGCGAGACCGATCATGTCGTCTCCCGGACCGGCAAAGGTGGGTGGCCGGTATCTGCTGGCGGTGGCGTGTGACGTCGAACCCGTCCTTGTCGGACAATCCCGCACCGCTGCACTTGACGCCCTGACGCGCGATTTCAAGGAGATATCCCAGCTTGGGTTCAACACGGTCATGCTTCGCAACGTTGACGAAGACTTGCAACTTGACCTGCTGAACGCGGCGCAGAGTGTAGGGCTGCTGGTTGTCATGGCTGACCGGCGAAGTCACTATTATGTGCTCACCGGCTGTCTTCCCAGCGGCGTGAGTGCCGTTCGGGAGATACCGCGTCACATCCCGAAGGCGGTGGCCGCTCATGCGGGGCTGGGGGCGTTTGTCGTACGGCCATTACAGGACCCCTACGCCGCCGATCGCGCCGAACAACTCCGCAATGCGATGCGAGAACGGGGTCTGCCCTTTGCCCTTGTCGAGGAGAACAGGCCGGATGATGCTCCTTCCCTTGTGCGGATCGACACAGCCTCTGCGGGGCTCGAAGAGAACGCGTCGCCCATCGAGTCATGGCTCGGTCAGTATCATGAAGGGCTATCGGCGGGCCACACCGCAGGCGTCGTCTTCGACCGCTTCCGCAGGCTTCCCGGAAGCGGCCTGGGAATCGCGCCTGTAGACAACCCCGCTCACGGGGCGCGGAGGGCGGCAGTGCGTATGTTGACTGACCGGGCCGGCCTTTGGGGACCTAGACTCCTGAACCTCAAAACGGCGCGAATCAACGCTGATGCAGGCGTCGGGCACCACGTCGTTGTTACGGCATTCATACAAGGACCACGCAGGTACGTTATGGTGTTCAATCGCTCCGCCACAAGATACACTCGCCAGGATCTTGTGCTTCCCGAATCGATCGCGGGAGCCCGTGTAACCAGGGCGGTGGAAGTACCACCGTCGCGGACGGGGGCGCTCGCAAGGGTAATCAACCGAAGCGGCAGCCGAATCGCTTTGCCCGTCGCACTTAGACCAGGCGACGCCGTGCTCTTCGAGCTGTTTTGACCTGTCCGCTGTGCTGGAGGTCGCCTATGGCATGTATACTGGTTACCGGCGGTGCCGGCTTCATCGGTTCGCATCTTGTGGTGAGGCTGGTCGAGTCTGGGCACCGCGTCCGTGTCCTTGACGACTTCTCCACGGGGCGGCACGAGAACATCGCGGAGGTTCTCAGCCGAATAGAGCTCTTCGAGGCAGATGTTCGTGACCGCGAGGCGTGCCTGCGCGCGTGCGCCGGGGCGGAGTTCGTCCTCCACGAAGCTGCTATCCCCTCTGTCCCGAAGTCGGTGGAGGACCCTCAGCCCAGCCACGACGCCAACGTGTCCGGCACGTTCAACCTGTTGCGCGCCGCCGTCGAGCACCGAGTCCGTCGCTTCATCTATGCGGCAAGCAGCTCGGCATATGGTGACACGGTTGAGTCACCCAAGCACGAAGGCATCATCCCGAGGCCGCTCAGCCCTTATGCCGTCCAGAAGCTCACGGGGGAGCTTTACGCCCGGGCGTTCTGCGAGTGCTACGGCCTGGAGACGATATCCTTGCGCTACTTCAACGTCTTCGGGGCGAGGCAGGACCCGAAGAGCCAGTACGCCGCTGCCATTCCCGCATTCGTAACGAGAATGCTCCGCGGGCAGCCCCCGGTCGTCTACGGAGACGGTACACAGACGCGGGATTTCACCTACATCGACAACGTGGTGCACGGCAACATGCTGGCCATTCAGATGACCCGCGCATGCGGGGAGTCCGTCAACATAGCCTCGGGAACCGCCGTCAGCGTCAATCAGGTGATAAGCGAGGTTAACCGGCGTCTGGGAGGCACGCTGCAACCTGAGTACGCTGCACGCCGTCCGGGAGACGTCATGCACTCCTGCGCGGACATTACACTGGCCGGCAAGCTGCTGGGGTTCAAGCCCGTGGTCAAGTTTGAGGATGGACTGGATATGGCGATCGATTACTATCGAACGCTCGTGTAGCAGCCTTGCTAGAGGCAGACCGATGGTCGGTGCGGAAACGGGCAAGGGCAGCGCTACAGTATGACGCTGGACGAACTGCAGACCCTCATCGAACGCATGTACAGCGATAGGGATCGCGAGCGGGGAACCCCCGCGACGTTCCTATGGTTTTGCGAGGAAGTGGGCGAGCTTGCCAGCGCCTTGCGCGAAGGATCGCACGAGGACATGTGCACCGAGTTCGCCGACGTTATCGCGTGGCTCGTCACATTGGCCAATATCAACGGCGTGAATCTGACGGAGGCTCTTGAGGCGAAATACGCAGCTGGATGCCCGGGGTGCGGCCGATACGTCTGCGAATGCCAAGCCAAGACCTAGAGGGTCGCACAACAGGTTCATAGGAGGGGATCTGGCTCGTGTGCATCGCTCTGGGCACCTCCTTTCCCCCTTTTGCAAGGGAAGAAACGGCCGTTGCCGTACACGGTTCTGCAGATTGCTCCAGAATAGCCACGGGCCGCCGCCCGAGGCTACCAACGGCCGCTCAGCAGCGGTATATTGCACATACGGCGCCTGAGGTGGGCGAGGCGCCTTGGCGGGACCAACGCCGGCCGGCGGGCCACGCGGTGTGTGGTCGGCCTGTCGGAATGCAAAGTATCGGGAGGGCCATCGAAGTACCGTGGCACGGCTGGTAGTCACACTTCCCGACGGGCGAATGTTCACACACACGCTCGGCGACGCACCGCAGATCGTCGGGCGCGACAGCACGTGCGACATCGCCATCGACGATCCGAGCACTTCACGCCGGCACGCAAGAATCTACCCGACGCAGCGCGGGTACGTGGTCGAGGACCTGGACAGCAAGAACAGCACGTTTGTAAACGACGAGCGCTGTTCCTCACACCTGCTCGAAGACCGAGACAAGATCGTGTTCGGCTCGGTGGAGGCAGTCTACAGTGACGATGCGGTGTCCACGAGTCACTCCGTCGTTATTGCTGACAATCTGACCGCCACTCACGCTACGCGCTATGCGGGCCGCGACCAACGCTTGGAGCTGTCAAGGCAGCGCCTGCAGATGATCTACGAGCTAAGCGAACGCCTGACGACTCTCCAGGGACGAGATCAGCTTCTTGAGGATGCCATGGACATCGGCTTCGAAACGCTCTATTTCGAGCGCGGGGCCTTCGGACTGCGCAGGCCGGATGGGCGTCTCCTGGATTGGCCCGTTGTCCGCAATCTCTACGGCGCTCACGGAGAGCTGACCGTAAGCCGAACACTGCTCAACCGGGCACTCGAATACGGTGAGCGCGCCATCTTCACCGACGCAGGGGCGGAAAACGCCGACCCCACCGTGAGCATGGTCCAGCAGGGTATACGCTCCGCAATGTGCGTGCCGCTGATCCACGCCGATGAGATCCTCGGGGTTTTCTACGGGGACCGCATCCGCAGCTCGGTGTCATATACCGACGAGGACATCGACTTCCTCGCAGCTATTGCCAGGCAGGTCAGCATCGGCCTGATCAACTGTCGGCTTGTGGACGAGCAGAGGCAGACGGCTCGTCTAAGACACGACGTCAAGCTGGCCCGCACGATTCAGACGGGGCTTTTTCCGGCTAAGCTGCCCAACAGACACGACGTCAGGGTCGCTGCCATCAACGATCCCGGGCAGCGTGTCAGCGGTGATTACTACGACGTCATCGAGACGCCCGACGGGCGCATCTGGTGCCTAGTGGCCGACGTCACCGGAGAGGGAGCGGCGGCGGCGCTGTTGATGGCCAACCTGCAAGCTGCCGTCCGTGTGACCATCGGGGAAACCGATGATCCCTCCGCTTTGCTTACACGCTGGAACCGGTTGATCTGCTCCAACACCGACAGTTCCAAGTTCATCACCTGCGTCCTCAGTCTCATAGACCCGGAATCCCGCACGATGCGTCTCGCCGGCGCGGGACACTTCAGCCCGCTGGTGATCCGGCCTACGTCAGACACCGTGCAGAAACTGGAACTGGAGGCGGCGCTCCCCTTGGGTGTCGATGAACCCACCGTCTACACCACGACGGAAATCGATCTCGCAAAGCAACCTTGCACCGTCTTGTACTATAGTGACGGGGTCACCGAAGCGATGAACCCTTCGCGAGAGATGTTCGGAGAACGACAGTTGCTCGACCTTCTGGTCGCGCACCGCAGCCTGAGCCCACTCGCGTTGATTAAACAGATCCGTAAGAGTGTGGCGAGTTTCGTCGCAGGGGCTCCCCAGAGCGACGATATCACCTTGCTGGCAGCCAGTCTTGCGTAGCCGGTCAAGCCCGTGTGCAACCGTCCCCACGGGCGCGTTGGGGCGCCCTGCCACCGTTATCGGATGCGTCTCCTGGCTCGCACCGAACTTATAGACCCTTCCAAAGCCCGCGGCGATCCCTGCCGATAACTGCAGCGTGCACGCGCTGGGCAACAACATAATCGTATCGAGGATGCATTCCATGAAGTTCAAGCTCAGACGTAGGTGGGCAGCTGTAACACTAAGTGGCTGTGTTCTAGGATCGGGCGCCATGTCGCTCGTCAGTTGTCGCGGTGATTACGCCGCCTCGACCGGCGGGGCCGACGTGCTCGCCTCGGGCAGGACATTGAGTCATTTCAGCGCATTCCAGATAGATCCGCGCAGCGAGGATTCTGCCGGGCCTCAATTCGTGGCCGCGGCTGACCTTAACGACGACGGCCTGATGGACCTTGTATCAGCGTGGAACCAGTCCCAACCGGTGCAGATACACCTTCAGAGGCGTGGCAGAGCGGGAACTCCCAGTTTCGAGACGATCACCCTCGCCGGGAGCATCCCAGCGGTCGCCGTGGCTGGACTTGCCGTCACTGACGGCGCTGCCGACTTCGACAGTGACGGTCACGCTGACATCGCCGTTTTGCTCAAGGAAACGCTGTTGCCCGGGCCCCAATGCCTCGACAGCGAGTTGCCCCCGGAGGGGCTGAGCGGACAGATCATCATCTACCTCGGACCCACCGACCCGGAGCAGGTGAATCAGGCGTTGGCGTGGGAGGAAGTGGCGATCGGTGCTTCTTTCCTTCAGGGTTCCGGCGACGCCTCCGGCGCACCGGAGGATGGGGGTTACACCGCCATGGCCGTAGGGGACATCGATGCCGATGGCGATATGGACGTCGTGGCGTCTTGGAATTCCGATTGCGGGGATGGCGGGTCAGCCGATGTGGTGCTGTTCACCAACGGAGGTGCGGCCGCGGTGCGCGATGGAACGTGGACGGCTGCACGCATACCGGACTCGTTCCCCAAAGGTACGGTCATCAAGGACGTCGCCCTGGGGGATATCGACCGCGACGGGGACCTCGATGTGGTAGCTACCTTCCCGACGGCTCCGACCATGAACATTCGGTGGTACCGTAATCCGGCGGTGGATCTACTGGATGATTTCCACATCAGCGACGGGTCGTGGCAAACGGGGATGATCGCCCAGATTCAGACCGGGGCCGACTTGATTACCCTGGTCGACGTCGACCGCGAGGGGATCCTGAATTCACAGGGAGAGATTGAGTTCCCCTTGGACGTTCTCATGCGCTCCACCGAGGGCAAACTGATCCAATGGCTTCGTGGTCCTGTGGGCCCGACGACGGCACCCGTACGCAGCATTCCGTGGCAAGTATACACGCTTGCAGAGTTCCCCGAGCGGACGCCGCAGGCGATCGCCGTGGGTGATCTAGACTTTGACGGGCAGATAGAGGCCGTCGTTTCCGCTCAGGGCGGCTTGGCCTGGTTCAATGCCGGCAGTTCCCCATACGATCAGTGGACCGAGACCCTGATAATCGACGAAGGTAGCCAAACAGGTGCCGCCGCCACGCCATCCACAACTGATGCCGGTGCAGCTCAACAAGACCAAGACAATGCCGGTGAAACCACCATGAACACCATTCTCGTTGTCGATTTGGACGGCGACGGTGCGAATGACCTTGTTGTGCCGTTCGATCGCAGCGGCTTGAGCGGGCTCACCGACGACGCTCTCATCTGGTTAAGGAACACCAAGCTCCCGCCCGCATGATGCCGCCTACTAACTGAACGCGTCGGCACCACCGGGAGCACGGCGTGAAGCCACATCACAGCTTTTCACCTCATGGGCGTGGCAATAGTCCGACACCTTCATAGCATCGGCCTTGACGATCATGTAAAGCATTCAACGAGCTGCTGTGGAGGCCGCCGGGCGAACTCAGCTTCACAGCCTGCGGAGGCGCCAGCCGCCGTCGACGTCGAAAACTGACCCGGTGGTGAAGGGGAAGTAACCACGGGCTATCGCCCCGACCGCAAGGGCCACCTCTTCCGGCCTTCCCCAGCGGTTTATAGGGGCCATTCCCTCCGCCAGTTTGCGGTCGTAATAGGCGCGCACAGTATCCGAGGAAGTCATGTCCGTCCCTATGATACCAGGGCAGACTTCGTACACGTTGATATGGTGCTCTGCCAGTCGGGCGGCAAAGAGCTTCGTCATCATGCTGACCCCGGCCTTGCTGATACAGTATTCACCGTAGTTAGGGGCCGTAGTGTACGATCTGATCGAAGATATATTGACAATGGCAGCGGAGGGGATGGCCTTCGATTGAATCAGCTCGATCATCTCACGCGCAACACGCTGCGTAAGGATGTACGGCGCCCGCAGGTTCGCGCCTAGTATCCTCGCGAAGGTTTCCTCATCGGCCTCCAGGACATCTGTTCGCACGGCGGGAGCGATGCCGGCGTTGTTGACCAGAAGGTCAACGCGCCCGAAACGCTGCATGGTGAACGTCACCAGCAGATCACGATGTGATTTCGCAGTAACGTCACCCTGACAGATCTCCGCCGGCACCCCGCGCTGCTCGACGAGCGTGCGCACCTCTTCAGCGGCTCCGATGTTCTCGTTGAAATTGATGAGAAGGGCGTACCCCGCGTCGGCGAGCTCCAGGCTGATCGCCCTACCTATGCCACGCGATCCCCCGGTGACCAGCGCTACTTTTTGTTCGATCATACGGATTCGTCTCCGCGACTCTCCCCGCGCCTACGCGAGGTTCGTGATACGCGCATCCACGCGGCACGCGCCAGACACACGGTACTGCCTGTGCATCCACTTGTTAATATCGGCACTGCCTCGGCCAAGGAAAGATGTGCCGAACTGTCCGACCGACGTCCGACGCGCCGGTCGACCCGATGGGGGCATCCCGTAGATCTCGCAGTCGGGACCGCGTGGTGTTTACTGCAACGGCCCGCGGACCCGACCTATAGAACCTGCCTATTCCCCATATTTGGCGATGATCTCCTCCTTCGTCTTGCCGAGGATGTCGTACTTTCGCCCCACCTTGGTAAACGCCTCGATGGCGCGATCCACGTGGTGAGGCTCGTGCGCCGCCGACAGTTGTACGCGAATGCGGGCCAAGCCTTTGCCAACGACAGGATAATAGAAGCCTATCACGTATATGCCTTCGTCGTACAGGTCGCGGGCGACGTTCT
>JBHHXS010000145.1:0-8822 GCA_046757145.1 Phycisphaerae bacterium
ATCCCCAACCACGGCCCACGCAAACCCTTCCTCGTCGCCCCTTCCTCCATCAGTACAGCCGCTCATACACCGACACGAGGCCCGACGCGGTCACCGTCAATACCACTCCATCGCGCGTACTCCGGATTCGCCGCCGCCCAACCCCGCTGCCAACATCACCATGATACTTGCACCGCTCCGACCGCGACCGACTCTTCTTACCTGCCCACGCCCCAACCCACACGCCGAACGCATGACTCGACCTTGCCTGCTCCTCCTCGCGATGCGCGACGTGTTCGGCTGACGCGCTACGCCCCTCGCGACCGCGGCCCACAGCTCGCAACCCCGCCGCCGGACGCCACCTGCGCCGCGCAACCTCATCGCCCGCCGCATATATGACCCGCCTATGCACCCTCCTGCAAACGCCTAACGATGCCACCGACCTCGGGCGCCTGCGCCCGATCGTCCTCGACCCCGCGAGCCTCCTAGCACTCCCCGACCCGACCCGCCCCGCTTTCAACGCCTACTCCGCTTCCGCACTCACCGCCTGGCCAACCGCCCGGAGTGTGCCGGCCGCGCCCACACAACTGCAACGGCGTCTCACCTCGGACATCGGCAGGCCGCGTCGAGACGCCCGGCAGCAAGCAGCCGCTCGAACCCGCCACGACGCGTCCAGCCACTCGACGAACGGCGCGGCAACGCAGCCATGTTTCACGTGGAACGGAATCTCAACGCGCCCACGGCATCCGTGCCCCTGAAAGCCGAGCGGCGGCTCCACGCGCTGCTGCAAGTGTCCGCCACGGCGCGTGCGCCGCTATCCTGCCTCCTGCGACGCGGCTGGCACGGCCCCGCACTCCTAACAGCGTTTATCAACCGGACAGGCTGGTATCAGGACACTGCGGACAACTCGGACATGTTGTCCGTTATGTCCGCGATGGACCGGTTTCCGGCACCTCCTGACGCGTCTTGACCGCGGGCACGATTTCAATCCCTCCATGCGGATTACGACTCCTCGCCACACTCGCTCCGTGCTCGTCGTTCTCTCCCTCAGGCCCCACCCGGCCGGGCAAGCAACCGCGCAGTCCGCTCCTGTTCCACGTGAAACAATCCCACGCCCGTTGCGCGACCCAAGATCTGAAAGGATCCCATCATGCCGGCGGCCGTCCGCCAGGCATGGCATCTGCAGACGCAACCCGCCGCACACAACACGTCTCGCACCGGCAGATGCGCCGTGACCCGTCGACCGGCCATTTCGCAACGAGAACGCCCAAACACAGATATGACTGCTGACGATCGCTCATCCTAGCCGATGCGTAAAGCGGTGCGTTGCGCTTCTTGCGGACGCCCTAGAAGCCGGTACAAGAGCGCAGCCGCCCCATACCAGGTAGCGACGCTGCGCACGGTCACTCAATCAGGGAGGAACTGTCCATGTCGAAACCGACTAGACGACTCGGGCGAGGACTTGATTCGCTGGTATCAACATTGGTCCCGACTACTGGAGCGACGGATCCGGCCGGCCCACCGGATGCGGCTCGGTCATCCGCCGGCCACGTCGAGGCCACCACGGTACCCACGGCGGCCCTTAACGCGAATCCATATCAGCCCCGCAGCAGCCTGGAGGATGCAGGGATCGCCGCCCTCGCTGCATCAATCGAGCGTAGCGGTCTGCTCCAGCCGATCATAGTACGCCGACGCGACCAACGCTATGAGATCATCGCTGGCGAAAGGCGCTGGGCTGCCGCGAGAAAGCTAGGCCTGTCGCAAGTCCCAGTTATCATCCGCAACGCCACGGAAGAACAGATGATCGAACTCGCATTGGTCGAGAACCTCCAGCGCGAGGACCTTAACCCGATCGACCGGGCAACCGCCTACCGCATGTTCTGCGACCAGTACTCTCTCACCCCCGATGAGGTGGCCCGGCGCGTCGGCGAGGACCGGACCACCGTTGTCAATTACTTGCGACTGCTCGAACTCCCCACGCCAATCCGCGATCTCGTCAGTAACGGCGCGATCGGCATGGGGCACGCCCGTGCGCTCCTCGGTATTACTAACGACGAGAAGCGTGCGCGCGTCGCCGACGCTATCCTCGCGAACGGGCTGTCGGTCAGGGCCGTTGAGGAGCTCGTCCGGCGTGAGCGTACGCGTCGCTCCGGCGACAGTCCTGCGCCGGCCGATCGCCCCGCTAGCATTTCCCCGCACCTTGCCGACTTGCAGCGTCGGTTTGAACAGGCGCTGAAAACCAAGGTCACCATTCGCGAGGGGAGGCGCAAGGGAAGTGGGCGGATCGTCATCGAGTTCTACACACTCGACGACTTTGATCGGATTGCGGCCATGTTGGCCGTTCCGACGGAATAGGCATGCGTGCCTGTCCGGACATGTGTCCGCTGTCAGCTATGACTGGCCCGTCTGATGTGTAGCCTCGGCCATCCGGTTGCAACGCCAGGGTGTGCAGTAGCTACAACGAGAGCCCCGCGCATACACCGAGGCCACTTTGGCCGGAAGGGCGGACAGCCGTCCAGTGCGATAGGTCAGCGCCACTCGAGGTCAACGTCGATGCGAGGATGGGGGTCGTGACTCGAGGGTTATGGACTCGCTCGGGCACGCAACTTACGGCATACGCCCGCATACTGTGCGGGGTCGTTGACGTTGCGTAACGAAAGCAGGTCCGGGTCGGCGTCAACCAATAATGAACTGGGCAAGAACCGCGCGCGGCAGCGCCGCGCGAAGCTGAGTACACGGAGTTCGCCCGCAGCCATCAGCTCCGGCAGTACTATGCATGCCTCCAGGCGATAGACTGCCACCAGTGGGTAAGTATGCCCTTCATGTGTCGGGATGATAGCCGGAGCATCGCCCAACAGAGCGATGAGTCGGCGAATGAAGCGCGTGTGCACAAGCGGATGGTCGCATGAGATAACGAAGACCGCATTCGCCCTACCGGAGAGCTGTTCGACGCCGGCTAGTAGCCCAGCGAGCGGACCGGCACCCGGTACACGGTCGCGTACCACCTCGACCTGGCGGGGCAGCGGCGGAAGCACCTGGCGCTGTCCCGCTGCAACGACCATCGGCTTAACGACTTCGCCAACGGTACGCGCGACGCGTTGCAGCATGCACTCGCCGCCCACGGGCAGCCAAGCCTTCGAGCTACCCATTCGACGGCTGCGGCCACCGCAAAGCACGATCCCAGCAGTCAGGTTAGACAAGCGTTTCCCCTATCATCGTACACGTTCCCGGATCACGCGCACGGCTGAACCAAGTCTTTGCTCGACCGGCATGGAAAGACCGGTGATAGCAGCGGCGTACCAAGTGCGCGTACATGCTCAGGCCCCGTGACGATCGGCCGGCCTGCCAGGTCGCAGTAGTCTCCGACGCGCCCACTCAAGGCACTCTCGCAGCTAGCCGATAATGCCAAGCAGTCGCAGCGAGTATATCATGGAAAGACGCCGCCTGTCGCTAGCAACGTTATCCCTTATTACCGTTTGCGCGGCAATGTGCACCGCGTGCGAGAGCGCGTTCGTCGCGTCCGCAGCACGCTCAAGCCTGGCCTCGTTCGTCAACACGGTGCTAACCACTGCTGTGAACACAACTCTCAACCCCAGCGACAGCGATTGAGTACGTTTCAAAGCGCAGAATGATGGACGCGGGCGAGCGCAGCACGATGGCGCCGGCATCGTCGGGAATCGTGGGTGCGGACCGCCCCCGGGACTCGCGTTGTGCTATGGGCTACCCAACGAGCACTGCGTTGGTCGTGTCTATGAAGATTGCGCCGAGGCTGACGCGGCGGGTTGTCGGCGCGCCTGCGGAAGGAACAAACGGTACGCTGTGTGGTCGTGCGGGCCAGTGCAGGCCCGGCGAATCCACTCGCCAGTCGGGATCACCCACAACCACCGCGTCGAGCGAGTTTCCTCGTCCGGTGTGATCCTGCAGGCCGCGATCCCCGGCGGCCACCGCTTCATCGAAGATCGAGTCGCCCGGCACGTCCAGGGGCCACCAGGCAGCGAGACCTGCTGAAGCGAAGCCGGCAACGAGTCGCCCACCAGCAAGTGAATGAATGTCCTGCGCGTCGAGTGCTCGATCCCAGATGGCGAGGTCGGCGACGTGCCCGTCGAATCCCGGAATTGCCAACCCGGAGCCGCCGCCGGCGAGATGAACGGCGTTTGCCTGTTCCGACATGACCGTCGCGCACGCCCGCGGGCTGTCGTAATCCAGTACGCCGTTGATGTAGAGGCGCACCTCGTCGGCAGCGTCGTCATACGTACCGGCCACGTGGGTCCACAGGCCCGGCGGCACCGCGTCAGCGGACGGAAACTGCCAACCCGAGTCGTTCTCCACGATCAAGAACAGCGTACCGTCCGCTTTGATACCCAGGACGAACTGCGAATTCGCCGGTTGCCCAGCGATCATGCCGTAGAGGTTTAGCGCCGCCCCCGTCTTGATCCAACAGGCGATGGTGAAGTCGCTGTCGAGGCTGAACAGGGCGGCCGGCGTCTCGAGATGATCGCCGCTGCTTTGCTCGAATTGAACGCTCATGCGTCAGTCACAGCCGGGGGGCTCCATCCACTAAGAATCATCTGGTCGTGAGAGTCGCATTCATCATTGGGGCACGCAACGCTCGGCGCCGCTCGCCAGCCAGGGGCGATCACATGATCCTCGAGGTAGGCGGTCCCCGCGCACTCGGGGTCTGCAAACACGGCGCTCCGGCTGTTCAGCTTCCCCTGCTTCTTCGATGCCCTCGCGTAATCCAGCTTGTGCCCCAAGACGAGCATCACAGCGGCCTCCCCTTCTTCCCCCGCCACATGTTGCCGAAGCGTCCGATCGACGGTTTGCCTGTAATCACGGGCACTGCGTGCAGACTGTAGCACCAGCCTTCGGCCAAGTAGGTGACGCGATTCGTCCGCCCGGACGTTGCGTGGTTGAGCATACCGATCACGAATTGATCGCCGTAATCGGGAGCGGCGGCGAGAGCGGGATCGCGCGGGTCCTCCACGTACCGCCAGTAACGATACGCACCGCTGCGGATCGTGCTTGCGGTGGTGTTGTACACGTTGTAGATAGCAGCAACGGGATCGTGTTTGCCGTAGACGGCCTTGAAGTTGTTGATGCCTGAAGCCTTAGCGTACCACAACCACTTACCTGCGTAGACCATGTCCGATGGGGTGGACTTCGGCGCGGCCGTCCCCACCCCGCCGCCCTTAACTGCCGCGCCGGGGGCACGAGTATAAACGCACTCGGTCGTCAGATTCCCGTCACCGGCCTCATCCCACGTATCGCCCGCGTCAAGATCGTCAAGGCTGCCGGTGTTGCCGTCCTCATCGCAGTCGGGTGTGGCACTGTTCTTCGTGAGCTTGCCGTCTGTGTCGCCGAGAACCCGCCAATCCCCGCTTTTTCCCTCCGGTCCGCCCACGCGATCGTCAATGTCGGTTACACCCTCCATGATGTAGGCCCCACCATGATGCACGAGCAATGGATTGGGAATCGTCAATCCGCCTTGCCCGCGAAGGTAGAACCCTATGTCGGTATCTGTCCCCAGGTCGAAGTCAGCCCCGCTTCCGCCGCCCCGCCTCACCGGGTCGGCGTCCACGTTTGATATGAACCATTCCCAGGCGGAAGAGGAATTGCCCGGCTCCCAGACCAGTTCGATGCGATACCAAGTATCGGTCAGCAGATTCGTCCAAGTGCTAAGCGTCGTACCGCCGCTATCGACAAGCTGAAGCTGCCCCAACACGTTGAGATTGATCCTCCAGTAGAAGGCGTCGTTCTCGCTGATCATCGCGACGAACTCGTTGACCGGGTTGGTCGGCGGGAAATTAGTGCTGGATACACGAATGTAGGCGCACGTGATGCACCGAGTGCCGGCCGTGTAGGTATACAGCGGCCCCCTGAAGAAGCTGTTGTCCTTGTCCTGATTGAACTGGAGCGAGTATGTCCCGTAGGGCGGTGCCGGGCTCGTCACCAGGGAGGCCGAGGCGCCGACCGCCCCGCTCCAGTTGTATGGATCAGCGTCGGCCTTGATCTCGCCGGTCTCGAAGTCGATAAACTCCTTAACGAGTGCCGCCATCAGGCGTCCATCTCCCATACGACATCGAGGTAGAAGGTGCCCGCGCTGCTCGTGCTGATGACCTTGGCTACCAGAATGTTGTATTGAGCAACGGCCGCGTTGTCGAAAGTGCTCACCGGATTGCCGGCAGAGCTACCATCAGCCGTCTTGGGACCCGCCGTCCACACGCCGGTGCCTGAGCTCTCCGGCGTCGTGACGTCGCGTATCTCCATGTTGAAGGTCACGGACCCGCTCATGGTGCGGAAGGTGGCCCGCTTGAGCGTCATCGCCTGCGGAGCGTAGGCGATCTTGTATGCGTCCCCGTCCTGCGGATCTTCGACGCTAAGCGCAGGAGGATCACCGCCTCCTGTTGTCTGACTGGTCCACTTGCTTGTGGCGTCATCCCAGGTCAGCACATCTTTGTCGGTGGGTGACGCGACGTTGACATCGTCGAGGTCGCCCAGGTTTGCTCCGTGAGGATTCGCAGTCACAGTCAGCCCCGCGAGCTCCGCATGTTCTATACCGCCGGGGACGATATCGATAAGCGGGTTACCGGTCTCTCCGTCGCCATCGGAGACGTAGACCTTCATCGATCCCGCTACGATCCGGCGCAGGACAACATTCCCGTTACGATCGTGGACGACGATGCCCTTAGATGCCATGATCGACTCCTGCCGCCCCTTCCCGGGTTACGGCGTCTGCTCCCATATCTCGACCCACAAGACACGACAATCACCAACGGCCGTGTCATCCACGGCGTCGTCCGCATCGCGCTCGAGCTTGATGCGGAACATATCCCATGCAGCGACGCTGTCGGCATTGGCGAGGGTGATCGTCAGCACGCCCAGTTGTCCGGCTGTGGCGGGTACTGTGGCGTTCGCGGTGTTAGCGGCATCGAAGCTCGCCCCCGAGTCAAGATCGATCGCATCCCCCTCGGTCACCGCCTCGACGCTCACTTCAAAGTCAACGTTGCCGTTGGTGGCCGACGCCATCATATAGCCGACACTGGCCTTTAGTGTTCCTCCAGCGAATTGTCCGGGCATGGCGACTGCCTTGGTGTGGGCCGTCTGCACCACAGTATCATCGAAGGCCAGAAAGGGGCGATCCTGCACAACGTCGAGACGCGGGGCGTTCGAGCTGGGCAGCACAAAAGAGTGAACGTCATATTGAACTAGAGTCACATGCGGCATCAGTCCGTTCCCACTAGTCGATCGTGTATTCGATGGCCACCCACAACTTGGTGGCAGTTCCGGAGGCTGCGCTGGCGTTATAGTTGAGCCACCGTTCCGCCGGAACCGTGGCGTCAGCGAAGGAGGTCGATGATGCACCCGCTGCGGTCGCTTGAAGGTCGCTGTTGAGCGTATCCGTGCCGACGAGATCCGGCGTGTCAGTCGCACGGTGTTCGATATTGAAGTCCACGGTTCCCTGATCAGTGACGCCGCGAACTTGCACCATCGTTACGTCGTCGGCAAGGAACGCAATCGGGAACGAGTCTGAGGCCAGCGGGTTCTCAATATAGATGATCTTGGTGACCGTCTTGTTCTTGGCAGCCAGTCGATTGCTGTCGAGCGTACCGCTGGCAAGGGCGGCGGCGTCGAGCATGCCGCCCCCGGGCGACACCCTGATGAGTGTGGTTGGCGTTGCTGAAGTCGTCGACGGCGGGCGTTATGAGCGAAGGGGAAGCTTGCATGACGACCGTCGTGCCGGTACCGGTCTTGGCCGCTATGTCGCTCAGGTCTGTCGACTGGATGGAGCCGAGGTCTATGTCGACCTCATTGTTGGTGACATCGTCTGTCACGGATATCTTCGACGACCCCGCGTTTAAGCTCTTGAACTCCAGATCAACTCCATTTTTCTGCCTGAACAGCCCGACGCCACCCACACCGACGTTGCTGGCGGTGTTGACCTCGCCCGGTGAGGCGCCAGCCGTCAGGTCGAACTCCGTGCCGCCGGCGTTCTTCGCATACAGCTTCCCGTCTGGTTTCGCATAAACAAACAGCGAACCGGACACCGGTGTGGGGGGAGCGGACATCTCACGGAGCTCAAGCTCAGTGTCGTCCCCTAGCTTGAGCGAGTCATCGACGGTTAGGTTCCGCGTTCGGAGGCTGTCGGATTGATCGGTAAGCGGCATCAGAAGAATCCTCGTTACATGGCTATTGCCAGGCCCACTTCCAGTCCCCATGTGATGTTGCCGGGATCGGGATTCGTCCACTGGATACCAACCCCGTCTCCAGCCTGGAACGTCCACGGAGAAGGCTCCGTGCTCTCCGGGGCGCTCACCCGGAAGTTCACATCCCTTCCCGCCCCCGCCTTGTTGATCGTATACAGCAGAGCGTCGTAGGTGGGCCCGTTGGTTGAATCGACGGTAATAGCGAACGGCGCGGTACCGGAAGTGCCGGAAAAGTGGCACCTGATGAAGACCAGACGGAATCGCCGATCCAAGGCGACGGCTTCAAGGATGTCGCCCGTACCCGTCGCCGTCTTCGTGATCACCGAAACCCTCTGACGCTCGCGCGCCGTCGCAAGTTCCGTGTCCTGGGTGGCAAAGCCCTCCCGCGCTGTCTCAAGAATCTGTCCGGCGCCTGTCGCCATCGTTATGCATCCGCTGCGTCTTGGACATGGTCGGCCAAGGTGCTGCCGACCGGAATCTGGACACGGAACGGTACGCCGATCAGCTCCGACACTCCCGCGTTGATCGCCGGAACTGCCACCGCCGCGTCACCCACTAAAATGACGTCCAGAAGCGTCCGTTTGTGCCTCTCTCCGCTTGCCCGGTACCGTATTATCAGGTCGATCGGAGCGGTGACGG
>JBHHXS010000146.1:0-8742 GCA_046757145.1 Phycisphaerae bacterium
AGCGTGCGCGCGCATGCCGCAAGGGCCGCCCACGGCGGATTGTCCGGAGCCTCCGTTAGCCCTTGACGCCATTCGCGGTACTGGTGCCAGGCCTTCTCCGCTACTTGCCATAGGTGCTCTTCTGATCGTGTCATTATCTCCCCTCTCCCTGCTTGTCACGCCGCGGCCGCGTACGCGCGTAATGCTCGACGTCGCCGCGGATCAGCGCCCAACGCTTGCCGCGCCGGAACGCACGAACGCCGACGGCGCCGCCAGTGCGGCGCCACGCCAGCATGGCGCGGTGCAGCTGCGCGTAGCTAATGCCCGCCAGCTGGCAGGCCTCGGTTGTGCCGATCACGTTGTTTGCGCTCGCCCCGTCCGGTAGCTCGTCGAAGCTGCCGTCGAGGTGCCGGATGCGACCAGCACGATCTAGCTCAATCATAGTATCCCCCGATGCGATAGGCGGGGCGCTACGCCAAGGCCGGGCGCGGCGCCCCTACGGGTTACCCGTTATCCTGGCTAGCCGCCAGGACTGCGGCCAGGAATAGGCCCAGCGAAAAAGCAAGGGACGCGGCGACGAATACCGCAATAGCGCACGCGCTCATTGCGGCACGCCTTTGCAATAGCCGTCGCCGTGTCGGTGGCTGTACCACCAGCCCTTCTCGTTCACCCGTCGCCGGAGATCTTCGCCCGGGTGCACCGGGCAAGCGATTCGCTCAACGTGCTCGCCCGGGTCGTTGTCGGATCCGGGCTTCCCGCTGAGCGGAAAGCTGTACTCAGCAGCCGAAGCGGCCTCACTTGTGGCGGTGTGGCCGTTGGCGGTGTGGCCCGCCTCGAGGCGCGCTGCCAGGAAAGTCGCGACGCGCTTGGTGAGCTCAAACTCATCATAATCGCGCAGGGTCCACTGGACCGCCACGCCGCTAGGCGTGACGAGTCGGAAGTTGGCTGAGGCTGGAGCCTCAGCCAGGTCGAACAACTCGCGTCCCATCTCTCTCTCCTTTTTCTCAGTCGCAGCTGGCGCTGCGGACGTATCGCACTAGTACTTCACCGTCATCCAGTGTCACCGGCGGAAACACCCGAGTGAAATACCCCGCTGGGGGATATAGTTCACGCAGTGTCGCGACGGCATGCTCTACCTGGTCGGGCGTACCGACGATCCGGTATTCAATGTCACTCGCCGCCGTGAGGCCGTAAATCTTCTTGATGGATGCACCGGTGTCTTCCAGCTGCACTTCACGTCCCATCTTTCTCCTCCCTTGCTCAGCAGCCGCACAGCCGCTCAATGCGGCGTGCGACCTCAATGGCTTCGTCGGTCCATTCCAGATGCTCCTGGAGCAAGATACCGTCGACCCACCCATCCGCTCCATTCTGGCGGATGTCCTCAACGTCGTCCTCGCTCATTTGTTCAAACCAAGCGAGAGCAATACGGTCGAGCTCGACCGTATCGCGCCCCATCGTGTCGTACCGATACCCCATTTCGCCCCTCCTCATATTTGCCCTCGTCGCGCAGCAACATACTGCGCTAGCTCGAACGCCTGGCTGACGCTCCGCGTGGCTTCATCACCAAGCCACCGCTCCGCTGTCGCCATAAGTGCTAGTGCTGCGAGCGCATCGGCTATGTGTTCGGTAGCTTCAGCATTGCGCTCGGCGGCAGCAGCCAGGCGGGCAAGGCTAGCAGCAACAGGCGAGTCGGTCTTGACGGTGATCGTCATGTCTTGTGCCTTCATGCCATTCCTCCCTTCGTGGTGGCTGTTGTACCAGTATTATAACACCGGATAGCCGTGGGGTCAATAGCAAAACATTAAGATCGCATTAAGATGCTGCCAGGCGTAGGGAGCGCCAGATCCGGGGCGGACGCCGAAACGCCCGCCCCGGAGCGAAGGGAGGAGGATCATTCGTCCGTCGGCACCCAGCACCGCGCCGCGCCCGACGGGCCGGCGCGGCGAAGCACGCCAAGTGCTGCCAGCTCGTGCAGATGCCGGTTGACCTCCGACGTACTTGACACACCCGCCAGCCGCCCCAGCTCGCGGACGGTCGGGCTGACGCCGTGCTCCGCCCGGTACGCACGTAACGCGCGTAGCAGACGGGCGCGGGTCTGGGCGCTCACCGCTCTATCAGCTTGACGGTCACAGATGGATCCGACTGGACGTAGGGCGCCTCCAACTCGAGCGCTTTACACGCTGCCCGCCAGTCCGTTTTGACCGACTCAAACGGCGCCAGCTGTTCGTGCGGCACCCTTGCCAATTCGCATGCAGCATAGTAGTTGTAACTCCGCCGCCCGCGATTGTATGTCGCACGAACGTTGCCCACCGTTTGCGTCTCGCCAATCTCAAGCACAGCAGCGCTGATGTCCGCCGTCAGGTCGTCTAGCACCTGCTTGGCCCGCTCCCACTCGAGCATTTTAGCCGCCAACTCCGACATGTCCACTATCTCACCTCCCGTCAATGGTGGCACCGGCTAGCACGCACGCCACGCCGAGCGCCGATCTTGTGTACCTCGAAGGCCTGATGCCCAAGCGGTCCCACATAGTGACCGCTCGTTAGCCTCGCTTTAGCCGTCGCCGCATCCGGCTGGAACACCCACGCACCCGCCAGGTTCGCGCGGCTGAACCGGCAGCACAGGCGCACGTAGCACCGGCCGACGCCTACATAGCAGCGGCACACGGCGCGCCCAGAGCCGTTCTGCGGCGATTTATCAAACCGGCGTTCAATTCCATTCTCATCCTCGCCCCGCGCCCCAGCGTTGCGCCGTTGTCTCCTCACGCGATTCCAGCAGACGCCGCTAGCACCACATCCTACAGCGCTATGCCTCACTCCCAAGTTCCCACTCATGCCCACACTCCGGGCATGTGACGCGCCGCCGCACCGGCTTAGTACCCACCGCGCGGCGTAGCTCGCGGGTCGACCAGCCTTCCGCCGCCGCTTCTGTCAGCAGCGAGGCCTGCTCCTCGACATCCAATGCCGCGACGGTGCGGTAGTGACTGTATGTTAGTCCAGGTTGCCTGACCGACCAGGGTACGCGCGATGCGACCCATCGTCGCTGGATCCACGTCGCCTTGCTTACGCCCTCCGGGATAGCTTGCGCGAAGTCCTCACCGTGCCATCGGTATAGCGCCTCAAGCGCATCACCAATGACCATTGGCACAGCGTCTTCAACAACCGCCAGGCCCGCCAGGTACGTGGCGCCGACGTCAAGTGGCACGAACGAATCGAGCGGTTGTAAGCCTTGCGGGGTCGCCTGGAACTTGGCGACGGTTAGCGCGGGTACCAACGCAGTAGTCACACCCCACCTCCATCCTCCGGTATGGTATTAGTATACCCGATATGCCCCACGCCGCAAAATTACACGGGGCGGCTGGGAAGAGCCGCCCCGTTGGAGGAGAGAGACACGGACGCTAGAGCATCCGCTGTAAGCTACAACGCCGCTGGACCGTCCGTTATCTTACGCAGGATCAGCGCCAGGATCGACATTACGACCGGATGCGTCAGCAGGTCCACGATCTGTGCAATCGTTGTCTCTGCACCCGCGTCCAGCCCGCCCCAGCCCCACGCCTTCGCAAGCGCCAGCACTAGCGTAGCCGCGAAGACAAGATATGTCTTCCAGCCCTTTAGTGACTCGAACATTTTTATGCCTCCTTCATGCTAGAAACGATATCTTCGGCGATACCAGCCATGCGCTGATGCTGGCTTGTCACTCCCCCACATAGCGCATCCAGGAACTGCTGCGCAATATGCGCCTTGCGGGCTTCCGTTTTCGCGCCCTCGAGGAGCATCACCTGCCGATACCGCCGCGATACGATTTCGTTCTTGAACGTATCGACCGCATTCGCGGCTGCATTCTGCGTGGCAATCAACTCCTCGTCGAGCGTTACACCAAATGGGACACTCATGACAATACCTCCATTGTCCCTCATCGCCGCACCGCCCAATGCCGCACGGCGTAACGGACTTACTGCCCTAACTGCCAATTCTACTCAGCATAGCGTATACGTCAAACATGCCACGTGCCAACACGGTTCATGTCAATCAATTCCGACTGCGCACCATAGGCGCGCCCTGCACCACTTGCGCTGTACTGCCAAAGTGCATATGTGGTCCAATCTCCCGGCAGTACTGGTGTCCCATCGCGATAGGATGCAACCCAAAGCGGGTATGCTACTGCCCACGGCTGCGACCCCAGCCGTCGCCAAAACCACGATGCCGTATACACGATTGGCCGTTGTCCAGTTAGCGCCTCAATGTGCTCCAGACACTGTCGCATCGCCCACGCATCAGGCGTGCCCTTCGTGTCCTCAAGGTCTAGCGCGGGCGGTAGCTCACCCGCGTCGGCTTCTAGCAATCGCGCCAAGTGCTCCGCCTGTGCATGCGGACTGACGCCATTCCGGTAATATAAGTATGCCCCTCGCAACAACCCAGCATCCTTCGCACCCGTCCAGTTACGCGCGTACTGCGGGTCGACCCACGTGTCACCCTCTCCCGCCTTGATATAGCACCAACCGATGTCGAGCAAGGCGCACCGCTGCCAGTCCATACGACCCTGCCAGTGCGAAACATCTACGCCCTCCCCACTCGGCACAGCCATATCGTGTGTCGGCTCGTCGCCACGCACGACGTACCAGAGCGTCGACCACTCGCCCTCCCGGCAGAACACGGTCAGCGCCAAGCGGTCAGCGTACCGCTCGAACCTCTGCGCTGCGTAGCGCACGCCGTCCGCCACAACGCGGAACTCGGGTACGGTGGGGAATAGCTCCTCGGTGTTGACGCCAGCTGCGCGGACGAGTGCCGAGTCGGGGTTGACATGCACGCCGTCCGATTCGTGGTACCGCTCCGACTGTGCCAGTATCCGCATCGCCACGGCATCAGTGCGGCGCGTCGCATCTATCTCGAGCATATCATCCTCCACTGGTATCCCCGGTTCAGTGGGGAATATCGGCGGGCCAGGCTCCGGCACTATCGGATCGGACGGCACATGCGGCATCGGCACAGATGCACCGCCCGGCTGCGCCACCGGCACCGCTGCCGCCGTGTATTGCGGCTCAAGGTTCGCCAGCCAGTCGAGCAGGGCGGGGTTCGCCGCGATGTTGTTCTCGCGGTGCGCATCGTCGGTTGAGCCGATGAACCACGTCACGCCAAGCGGGTTGCCCGTCTCCGCCGAGTCACCCGCCGCGACGCAAGCGGCCAGGAATGTTTGCATGGCTACTTGTGTCTGGCCTGTCTGTGTCCTGTCCGAGTGCGAAAAAGTACCCGCCTCGGTGAAGAGCCACGGCTTGCCGGGGAACTGGTACAAGCACCCGCCCGGATCGGGATGCGCATCCGGTCTGGTTATATTGCGGGTGCCAACCGGGCGGAACGGGCGAAGCAGATGATAGAAGCCATCCCGTGCCGTACTAACCGTGTCCCAACCATTGTGCCAGTTTAGGTGCGCATATGGGTGCGATGCACCGATATCGCAATAGCTTATTGCCTCTCTGATCTCTGGTATCTGGTACCCTGCATCCGGGTACGTCCCTGGCGGCTCGTGGCCGTACGCCAGCGCCGACCAGCATGCCAGTGCGCGACGGTCAGGACGCAGCTCGTCGACGCGTCGCCAGAAGGCGAGGTTCCATTCGGCGATACGTTTGTAGTGATCTACGGTCTGGTAGAGTGGTTGGTTGGCGGCGTCAGCGTCACCGCACTCATAGTGGAGATTCTGTTCATTGGCAGCGGAAACACACACGAACGGGTCGGCCCATAAATCATACGCCCGACCGCCGCTCTGAATGTGACCCAGCACCTCGACGGCGTGCTCAGCCCATGCGCGAGGGTCAAGCTCACACCAATTGCTATGATACATCCGGACGTGAACCAACCGTTCCGGGGCTGGCGCAATACCTTGCGCAGGCCAGCCGTCGCGGAGCTTGGCGAACCAGTATACGTTCTCCGGGTCACCCCACTGGTCTGCCATATCGTCACGTGGGATCATCAGGTGGTGCAGAATCGTGACTGCGCCCGTTTCACCCGCCGTTGCGATTTGTTTTTCCACGAACCAATGACGATGATTACTCAGATGCATCCCATTGACGGCGCGCCTACTCATCTGCCACCGCTTCCCGCTTGCGCTGCGCCAGGCGTTTTCGCACTCGTGTCCACTCGCTCCCCACCTTTTCACCCGTCACCGTTAGCGCAATAAGCGCCTTCGTTAGCATATCCACTTCATTGATTAGATCTTCAATCCACCTCACCTGAGACGCATCGCGACGTGCGTACCACTCCACCAACTCGAGCGCCTCCGGTAGCGATGCGGGGGGCGGCAGCTCAGCGACGGGCGGGCGAGTCACACCCGTCCCCCGTCGGTTAGGTCAACACCGAAGTGCCACGTCATTGGACGTGACTTGCCAACACCGAACAGATGCCATGTATTTTGCGCCTCATATCCCATCGTCTGTAGAGCCCATTCGTCGGAGCTTACCATTGTGCCCGTGAGCAACGCCTTCGTTCGGTTGACTGGCATCTCTCCGTAGTAGTGAAAGTGCCCGAAGCAGCAAGCGCTCAGCGGAGCCAGCCCGGTTGTAGCCCAACGCGTCACGCGAATCTGAATGCCGTACCAGGGTATCCCCGACCACATACGGATGGCGTGCCCATGATACAACAAGTACCGGTGCCCCCACAGCTCGACTATCCGCAAGAACGGGTCGCCTTCTCGCTCGAAACGTACGTCTACCGCGCCACGTAACATCAGACGAAGGTACTGAAAGTAAACTAGGTCCCATGATGCAGCCTCATGCGCAAACCTGCCCGCACGGCCGTGATTGCCAGGCACCGCCTCGACCTCAACAGCACCCCAAACCTTGGCTTGTTCTTTGTACCATGCCGCATCATATGTCGCCAACTCCTCCGCTTGGCGTTCAACATTCGTAATCGCTTGGTGATGTTCCTGTGTCGGGTAGATGCCGGTGCCATCATTGGCGTCACCTAGCTCAAAAATGACCAGCCTTCGAATGTCATATCCACCGCTTAGCAGGCTACGTATCTGCGCTAGTGATTCGCCCAAGTGCGCCATACGCTTACGATATATGTTTGGGTTGTATGACGGTGTACGTTTGCCGTAGTGAACGTCAGACCGGACCAGAACGGCTGTCTCACGTTGCAACTTCTTTGCCACGTCGCTCCCCTCCTCGTATCCTCGGCTACGTGTGCGGGTCGCTCGTGTATGGCACCTCCCTATTGACTTGCCATAAACCGTGCAAGCTCGCGGCTCAAAACAATTGCCGCAGCGACAACACCACCCCACAAGCCACCGCTCACCTGAGATGCGCCCTTCAACTCGGCGATATCCTCGCGCGTTGCATCAAGCTTATCATCAATGCGGCGATATCGCATCGCTTGCTCGGCAATGCTGCGATCGACTTTCTCGTCTATCGCGTCGAGCTTCTCAACCACCCATGGCCCGTCTGACTTCCAACTACCTGTTGCCGGCATCACAACCACTCCAGCCAAATGAGTGCGACACAAATCATCGCAGCGAGGAACAAAACAAAGCCGTGAGCTACTGCCCACGGGTTATCGCTGACTATCCCCGCCAACATTATGGCGACACCCACCGCCGCATAAAACCGCGCCCGCCGCACGCACCACCGACACCATATACCTGCACGGCGGATCATTCTGCTGCCCCTATAACACCCTCGGGCGGGGTCGGCCAGGCCGTTGCGTCGAACACAAGATGTCCAACTCGCACGCCCGTATCAACGCCAATTTGTAAACCGACGTCACGCGCCTTGCGGCTGAAAATAAGATCGTTGCTACATATCGTTTTGTGCGTGAACTGATAATATTCACCAGGCCACTTCTCCGCAATGCGCTCAAAAACGTGGCGGCGTAACAATGTAAAGCCGAGCCCGATGCCGTCCACCTCGACGACGTCGCCGGCGCGCCAGCCGACCTTACTCTTGTATGCAAAGTAGTCATAGGGTCCAGTGCTATTATACTGTGCTTCTAGCTCTAGCACAAGTAAAGCCGGACTACCGCGCACACCGTGCAGGCCAGACAGGATGTCAAACTTCCATCCATCGGGGTTCGACCGTAGCTTCTCGAGTGTGTCGGATGGGAATACATGATCATCATCAATAAAACAAATCGAATTGTACTCAGTATACAACAGATCATTGAGAAACACACCGATGATCGTATTAGCTGCTTTATGCGCGTGCATCCGAATCGCTGGCGACAGCAGCCCGTCGCCTGGCCGCAGGCCTCGGTATAACAGCCACGACCATGCCTCGACGAAGCGCGGGTGCACTGACGACCCATGCCGCGTCGTAACGCACATGCTGCCCCAGGGTGCGGTCACGGCGTCACCGGGGCGATAGGCGTGCCGGGCGGCAACGGCGCGATGCGCAGCGGCGTTGCGTCGCATGGGCGCCAGCCCTGGTAATAGATGTAGCCGAACGCGTTGCGGCCAAGCCGCCAGTCCGGCCAAGCAACCTCCGCGCGCAGCGTACCGGTCTGATATGCGCTGATGGCAGCGGGAGTCAGCACCGCCGGATGCTCGACGTAGGCGCTGTCGCCGTCCGGGCCGTACTCCGCCTTGATTGCGGCTTCGGGCGACACAGCACACAGGTTAGAGTGATTGCGGTAGGTGGCCGTGACCGTCACGTTGTCGCCATTGACCTCGTAGCGCCAGTCTGTGATCTCCAGAATGGCGAGCACCTCCGCGGTGTCATACCGCACAGGGGTCGGCGTCGGCGTTGGGCGCGGCCATGCGTGCGCTGTGCCAGTCGCAGCG
>JBHHXS010000147.1:0-8716 GCA_046757145.1 Phycisphaerae bacterium
GACGTTGGGCGCGGGCTGGCGGATTGGCCATTTTTCCCGGAAAAAAAGCTTGATTCTCTGTATTGCTGACCGTAGATTCCTCGGCAAGTTTTCAGGGGAGTGGCTTGGCCTTATGAAAGGAACAGTATATGGCGAAAAGAAAGACAGCCAAGAGTGGCGTTAACACCAAGAAAACGCGCTCCAAGTCGCAGGTATTCGGAGACCTGGCTGCCGCGAACGACCTGACGCGCAAGCAAGTTGCCTGTGTGTTTGACAGTCTTGCCGGCATGATAAAAAGGGACCTCGGCAAGAAGGGTCCCGGTATCTTCACCGTACCGGGCCTGATGAAGATCAAGGTCGTCCGGAAACCGGCTACCAAGGCGCGGAAGGGCATCAACCCCTTCACGGGGGAGGAGATGATGTTCAAAGCCAAACCCGCGCGCAACGTTGTCAAGGTGCTGGCACTCAAAGGGCTCAAGGATATGGTCTGATTTCACACGGACCGCCGGGGCAGAGTTTACGCACAGCGGCGCCCGGCTTGCCGCAGTTAGTCACGGGCGGTTGCGAGCACGCGAGTTCGCAACCGCCCCGTCTTTTCACGGCGTGTCGATCATCGGAAGCGGTCGACAGCGAAGGCAGCAATCGCTGCAAGCTGCAGGAAGCATGCCAACGTCAGCCGCGCCGTTGCCTGGGCGCTCTCCTCCTCCAGTACGGCCAGAGCCCCCCAGATGCCGACTGTTACGGCGAACATCTGTACCAGGGCGCCGAATAACCGTAATAAAGAGAAATCTTTCTGTCTGCCTAGACGGTTGGCGCGTTCAAGCTCGTCGTGGATGTTCTCGAGCACGCGCAAGACCTCTGCGTCTTGCGTGACGTTGTCGGCGGTGGCGCGCTCTCCGGTCAGCTTCACATCATCCTGGTTTGTCATCTCGCGCTCCAACAGATCCGCTGCCTCGGTCAGGCTGCGAACGGTGCAAGTGGGCTCGCACAATGGATCAGCGATGGGTGCATCATTGCGCACAATCAAGATCGTGTGACATCCGGCCCGTCGTCCCGCGTCGATATCGCACTGCGAGTCTCCGATCATCCACGAGCGTGAAAGATCGATGTCCAGGTCGCGCGCCGCCTGAAGCAGCATGCCGGGCTCCGGCTTGCGCAGGTCGCTGTTGCGCCGGTACTGCTCTACGACGGCTTCTTCTCCGTCGAGGAAGGGGCAGTAATAGGCGGCGTCCAGATGCGCCCCGCGGGCCCGGAGCAGCTCCTCGAGACGCGCGTGCACGCGTTCAAGATCAGCCTCGCTGAGCAGTCCACGAGCAACACCGGACTGATTCGAAACGAGCACGACAAGATGCCCCGCGTCGGCAAAGCGGCGTATCGCGGCGACGGCGCCGGGCAGCAGACGCACGTCGGTAGGGTCGCTAATGTAGCCATGGTCCTCGATGATCGTGTCGTCGCGATCGAGGAATACAGCTGTGGCTTTCATCGTCACTACGCCGTGGCCAACTGCTCGATCACTGCTTGTCTGAGTAGGGGCAGGAGTATCTCGTGATGCCCGATGACCTCGTGTCCACGGCCCGGTGCCGCAGGGCGTCGCACCACATTCTCGCTGGGACGGTAGTGGCGGAGCATGTCGAAGTTGGCCGTCGTCATCCGGTCCAGATTCGCACCGAGGTTGCGGGCTACGGAGACCGCCTTTAGAAACACTTCGGGTAGAACCACGGCAGATCCGACGTTGAGCCAAACGCCTCCCACGTCTGAGCCGGCTAGTGCGCCGAGATCGGAAACGACGTCGCATATCAATCTGAAGTCATGCATGGAAGCCGCTCCCCACTCCGTCCCGTCGGCGTTGCCCGACATGTGGACGGTATCCGTACCCAATGCTACATGGACACAGGCGGGGACGGATGCCGTACGCGCTGCTGCGAAGATGCTCTTATCGCGGTAGGGCGCTTCCCGTTCCAACAGCAACTGGCCGACGGCTGCCCCGAGCCCCATCGACTCGCGCCGGGCACGTGAGGTGGTTTCGTCAAAAAACGCCAGGGTTTCTGCCACCATTCCGAACGTACCGTCGCGGATTGTCTCGGCGACGTCCTCACTCGTTTCTCCCGTGAGGGCGAGCTCGACATCATGAATCGCGCAGGCGCCGTTACAGGCCAGGGCACTGATGACGCCGCGCCGAATGAGGTCGACAATGATCGGCCCGCATCCGGCTTTGATGACGTGGGCGCCGAGCGCCGCAACGACGGGCCTCTCTGCGCGTACGGCGGCCACCACGGCACCGACCACCTGCCGCAGCGCCGCAGCGCCGAGCTGATCAGGGAACGTGTTAAGCAACTCCGCAGCTGTAGCCCCCACCTCAGGCAACGATGCCAGCTTCGAGACGCTCGCTCTGTGGCGGCGTTGCTTAATGCTGTACGTCGTGATCCGGCTGGTATCGAGGGGTTTGTAGGGTCGCTTCATGGGTCAACTCTTGGGCAACGAGCGCTCCAACACGGATTGCAGGATCGTACCGTCGGCGCCCGTGAACTCGATTGCGATCTTGACACACGCAATGGCCGCGTGCTCCAAGCCGCCAAGTCCATTGAGCTTGACGGCGTCCTTTTGCGTAGTCAACAGCAGGTCGAACGGGGGGAGCCGCTTCGACTTCAGGATGGAATCGATATCGCGCCGCCCGTATCGATGATGATCGGGCCACCAGCGAGTGCCCACGACCTCAGCCCCGAGCGATCTGACCGTTGTTTCGAAGGCCTGCGGGCGTCCGATGCCCGCGAACAGAACTACGCGTTTGCCGGAGATCGACCCATGGATGGCGGCGCCGTTCAGGCTTTCGATTCCCGTAACCCGGTGAACGGCACACAGGGTCGCGACGTCGTGTACAATAGTGCGAATCTTGGCCTGAAGCCTAGACAACGCATCCGGAGACACCTGGTCGCAACGCGTGATGATCACGACGTCGGCGCGGCTCAGTCTGTTGATCAGCTCCCGCAGCAAGCCGCGAGGCAGCAAGTGCCCGTAGCCGAACGGGCAGGTAGCATCGATGACGACGATGTCAATCGTGCGGCCTAGTCTGCGATGCTGAAAGCCGTCGTCGAGCACGATCACATCCGCTCCAAGCCTCGCATGGGCCAGCTCGGCGGCGCGGATGCGATCCGGGTCGGCAAGGCAGATCACGCCGGGACATTCCGCGCGGATCAGGCGTTCCTCGTCGTTGGGCTCGTCGGTCGTTGCGCGGTAGCCCCGCGAGACAACGGCGGGGCTGAAGCCCATTTGTTCCAGCCGCCGGGCAATATCGATCACGATCGGGGTCTTTCCGGTTCCACCCACGGTGAGGTTGCCGACACTCACCACCGGGATCTGCAAGACGATGGTTGGTCCCCGGCGATCATACCATCGGTTGCGCAATGCAACGCCGCAGGCAAAGACGCCTTCCCCAGCACGCAGCGCGCCGCGCACGGGCACCGCCCACACCCCGCCCTCCCCCGCAACGAGCCTGTGGTAGAACGATTGCACGGACATCGCAGCGCTAGTTGAACGCCACGGCGGCACACGTGACGCAGGTCTGGGTAGACTGATCCACGGCTTGATGATACCGCGCAATCGTGCCCGATGCACCGCGCACAGCGGTGGCAAGCGCAAATATACACCCCGCACTGCAGATGCGCGTGGGATTGTTGCCCTCCGACACGCATCTGACCCACCCGGCCGGATCGTTGGCGGTGAGGTTGTCGAGCGCCTGTTTGTCACGTGCGCGAATCTCGTCGAGGTAGGCGGCATCCAGCGGTCGATTGTCCCCGAATACCGCGCCCGCATGGCTAAGATCAGCAGCTGCGACGATGAGTGTATCCTTCTCGTCCGCCGCGATGACATCGCCCAGGGCCTTCGCAAAGTCCAGCAGGTCTACTCCGTCTCCGTTAGCTGGCGCCGTTCCGGTGGGGCCGCAGGGGTCCGGGCACAGAAACGGAACGATGGCAAAGGCTTCCGCTCCGAAACTGTGCTGCAGCCAGGCAACCTGCAGCTCAATCGAGTGCTCGCGCGCATGGTCAAGCTCGTATCTTCGCAGATTGCCGCAGCGCTGCTCAATACGATGAAGAAAATCCCGGTCATTCCTTGTCGTGCCTAACGGGGTGCGGAAATGACAGGCGGTAGCGACCACCAATGTCGACCGCCCGAAGTGGTTGGTGCCGAGTATTACTACGCGCTCCGGCGTGCTGCGACGTTGAAGCATCGCGTAAGCCGCCGCATAGCATGGCCGACCTCTGGCGTAGTCGAGATGCGGCGCGATCAGGCCCACGACGGGTCTGAGCAGTACGACTGGATTCTCGTCGGCGAGCATCCCGCCCAGCGTTGCGTTCAGGTCGTTGTCGGTTATCAGCGCCGACGTCTGTGGAAGCTCGCGGACTTCGTTAGTCCTGTACGCATCGAGGAGGGACTGGTAATAGGCTGCGAACCCGTCGCTGTCGAGGAACCTTGCCTCCTCTAGCTGCTTGACCATCGACTCCAATCTGTCTCTGGGAAGCGGTTGGCCCACCGCCGCCTGAAACGCGTCGCAGATGTCGTCACAGGTTCTCGTGCCGTCCATCATTGCCAGTAGCTGAAGCGCAGCTCCCGAAACCGTGATCACTGCGTTCGATATTCCCGAGGGATCGCGCAGTGCGATTCTCCGCCCGACCCCTCCATTGTCCGGCATTGGGAATGCCTCAACTGGGCGCAGACGTGGTTTGAGATCCGGGTCAATTGCCATGGGGCTCTGCTCCACGCGGGCGACCGCCGCCCGGATTGCGGCCCCGGCACATTGGCAAGCATTGGCCAGACCGACCGCGGACCGTCACGGTTTTGCGGCGGTTCACCGCACTGGGAACTCCGCGCCCCGGCGCCGCCCGCAAAGAAGAGGGTACGCAACGCCGGGCGCGTTAAGTATAGCGCCGGACGCGTTGTCGGGCCATAGTGGGATTGGGATGATCGGAGCAGGCACAGGCGCTGCTTGTCTGCTACCCCGTGTTAGTTTCCGCTGCCGAGCGTACCCATCAGCTTGAGAGCTGCGGGGCCTGCGAGGACTACGAGAATGGCGGGGAATATGAAGAGGATCAGCGGCGCCATTAGTTTGACCGTCGTCTGTTGGGCCTTTTCTTCGGCGGCCTGCCGCCGCTTGATACGCAGCGCCTCCGACTGTCGGCGTAGGGCACTTGCTATGCTTGTGCCGAAGCGCTCCGCCTGGTTGATTACGCCGACCATTGACCTCGCCTCGTCTACGCCGCTTCTGGTGGCAAAGTTCTCCAGTGCCTCACCCCGAGGTATTCCCATTTGAGACTCCAGGGTCACGATTTGGAGTTCCTCAGCTAGGATCGGGTGGACGCCGCGCATTTCCTCGCCCACGCGTTGGAACGCGGCATCGAGGCCCAGGCCGGACTCAACGGAGATGACCAGCATGTCGAGCGTGTCGGGCAAGCCCCTTCTGATTATGTCCGCGCGTTTTGAGATGGCCATCTTAAGCCAGACGTCCGGAGCCATGAACCCCACGCCCGCACCGAGCAGCACTATTCCTACACCGTTGGAAATGGTGCTGCCCTTTCCCCAGACGTACGCGACGGCAGCCATGCCCAGACATATCGCCACGATGGTCTTGCTGGCAAGGAAGACCATCGGTGTGCTGTCACCGCGGAAGCCTGCGGTAGCGAGTCTGAGGCGGAGCCTGGTCATCTGCTCCGAGTTCGCAGGCATCACGGGGCGCACAGCAATGGGTGCGACGGTCTCCATCACGCGTCTGGCTACGGATTCCTTCGCCTGCTCTCTAATCGAGCTGGTCTGTAATTGGGTCGCCCGCCCGGCCATGCGGCGCTTGACAGCCTCCTCGTCGAAGCTCTTCTTGGGCCAAAGCGCATACAGAATCAGCGCAACGGCCAGAACGATCATCACGCCTAGTGCGTAGAGAGTCATGCTTGTAGCTCCGGCCTGATGAGACCATTCCATGTGGACCGGGATGCGCCCGGCGAGAGTGCGAACCGTCGATTATGCGAGCTTTTGGTCACGTGGCTGCCTACCTAGACTTTGATATTTACGATCCAGCGGATCATGGCCAGACCAAGCAACTGCATTCCCGCGGCTACGATGAGCATGATCTGTCCGGTCGGCTCCTCGAGCAGCGGGGCGGCATACTCGGGGTTCATATAGGTCACCGCGAAGAAGACGAGTGGCGGCATCGCCAGAAGCACCCATCCCGAGAGTCGCCCTTCCGCGGTCAATCCGCGGACCAGGCCGGCCAACTCTATCCGCCCGCGTATCACGTTGCTTATGTTGTCTAGAACTTCCGCCAGATCACCGCCGGTCTGCCGTTGGATCATCACCGCGGTCACAAAGAACTTCACGTCAAGCGAATCTACACGAGCAGCCATCGACTGAAGGGCATCCTCGATTTTTATTCCCAGGTTCTGCTCGTGGTATACTTGTGCGAACTCGGTAGCGATCGGTGGAGGCACCTGTTCATAGATGAGTTGTATAGCCCCGGCCAGGGAGTGACCCGCGCGCAGGGCCTGCCCCATCATGTCGAACACATCCGGCAACTGGGCGGCGAGCTTGGTGATGCGCCGATTACGGCGGATGTTCAGCCATAACAACGGCAGCAGGAAGATCCCGCCCCCGCATCCGATCGCCGCGACGATGTGGAACTGCAGCACCGCCACTGCCACCGTCACGACAAGCGCCAACCCGGCGAGGTTGAGCAACGTCTGCGACGCGGACCAGGGGATGTCCGCCTGATCGAGCATCTTTTGCACCTTGGGGACGAAGCTGAACTTGCCGATGACGGTGTCGGCGAATGAGGTTGACTGGCCTATACCGCCCCGGCGGAGAATGGACTCAGGTGTCTTAGTCGGCTTCTTGACCTTACCCCGAAGCCGATCCTGCATCTTCTTTCTGCTTGAAGTCCTTGTCTCTACGATCACCTGGTAGATGCCGTAGGAGAGGAGCACCGAACCCAATATGGGCAGCACGTAGACAAAGAGGTCTCCGGCAGCGCCCAGAATCTCGCCTGACCCGTGGTGAGGTATCATGGATCTTACGCCCAGTGTGCCTATGCGGAAAGCTCGATCCCGTTTCTAGTCCGCGTCATCCGTCAGCAGTACTCGTCTCGTGAACATCTCCGGAGCAAGTCCGCAGCCTGCGGATTCCAGGCGCGTCAGGAAGGATGGTCTGATTCCCGTCGCCACGAACTGCCCGTACGCTTTCCCGCGACTGTTTACGCCAAGCTGCTCAAAAGCGAAGACGTCCTGCATTGTGACTATGTCACCCTCCATCCCCGTTACCTCGGTTATGCTGATGATCTTTCGCGCCCCTCCGGTCAGGCGTTGTGCCTGGACTATGACGTTGATGGCGGAGGCGAACTGCTGACGTATGGCGCGCAAGGGCAGTTCAAACCCGGCCATCATCACCATCGTCTCCACGCGGGCGACGGTGTCGCGCGTGCTGTTGGCGTGGAGCGTAGTGAGGGAGCCGTCGTGCCCGGTATTCATAGCCTGGAGCATGTCGAGCGTCTCGGCGCCGCGGCACTCACCCACGACGATACGGTCGGGGCGCATTCTCAGGCTGTTGATAAGCAGATCGCGGATGGTGATCCTGCCTTTTCCTTCGATATTGGCCGGTCGCGTCTCGAGTCGGACGACATGCGGCTGCCTCAACTGCAGCTCCGCGGCGTCTTCGATGGTGATTATTCTGTCGGTGTCGGGAATGAACATTGAGAGATTGTTGAGCAACGTTGTTTTTCCAGACCCCGTGCCGCCGATGACCAGCACGTTGAGGCGTGCCCTTACGCACGCGTCAAGAAAATCGCGCATCTCGGGCGTTACCGATTTGTAGTTCAGATAGTCGTCCCAGGTGAGCGGATCGGCCCCAAACCGGCGTATCGACATGTTGGCGCCGTCGATGGCCAACGGCGGGATGACGGCATTGACACGGCTTCCGTCCGCGAGCCTCGCGTCGACCAGTGGCGACGTTTCATCGCAGCGCCGCCCGACGGCGCTGACGATCTTGTCGATGACGTGCATGAGATGGGCGTTGTCACGAAACTGGACGTCTGTGAGCCGCAGTTTGCCTCGCGATTCGACGTACACCTGCTTCGGCCCGTTCACCAGGATATCGCTGATAGTGGCATCGGAGAGGATGACCTCGAGGGGACCCAAGCCGAAGGTCTCATCCAGAACCTCGCTGATAAGCCGCTGACGCTCGTTGAAGTTCAGCAGTGTGTTCTCTTGGTCGGCAAGCCGCGATAGTACTTCCTTGACCTGTTCTCGCAGGATCTCCTCCTCACCGACCATACGTGTCAAATCCAACTGGTCGATGAGTTTTCGATGCAGCCGCATCTTCAGAACGTTGAACTGCTCAATCTTCTCGTTCGAGGGCAGGCTGCGCTTCCGCGGGCCGCCGGGGGGGGGGGGTTGTGGGGGGCTTTGTGGGGGTAGGGGCCGGGCGTTGCCGCTTGGTATCCGCGGGGCGCACAGGCGCCGGTGGTGGCGCAGGTGTGGTAGCGTCGTTGGGCAGGCGTCTGCCGAACATGGGCGTCATCCAATGATCAATGGTCTATCCACGCACGCAAACCCCAAGCCGAGTAACCCAGGCGGCATCCACCGAGCGCTTCCATTCGCGCAGTCGGCCGAACTAGGTAGTAGTGAAGATCCGCCCGATCAGACTCTTCTTGGATGTATCCCTATCATCATCATCGGACTCGGAGCCCGACGCGTGCAGCCGG
>JBHHXS010000148.1:0-8713 GCA_046757145.1 Phycisphaerae bacterium
CTGCGCCGACAAGCCCGACGCGCATCCTATGGACGGACTCAAAGCCGCACCAAGCGTATACAAGCACCGAATGAGCGGGAGGCATCGTGTGCGCGCGTTGAAGCATCTTCGTGCCGTTTCTGATGGGCGGCCGGACCCGGGTCTGATGCGATGCATCACTCGAAGCCTATTGAGCATAGCATCCCTGCGGCACGGCGAACTGGACGCTATCAGCCTTAACCTCGTCGACGATCATCCACTTGCCCACGTCCAACCGTAGCAGCGCCTGCGACTTGGGCCAGTAGACACGGATTACGTGCGGCAGCCATGGGCCTTGTAGCCCCAGCCTCCGGTACTCCCCGAGGTCGGACTGCATGTCCACGCCCCCGCTGGGGTCTCTGAACATGACACGGCCAACAAGTCGCGGCGTGAAGCGATCGATCCAGTACTCCTTCTCCAGCACCGGTACTCCCTCGTCGTCCGTGGATATCAAAAGGAGCTGCTGGTGATCGGCCTCAATGCGCTGCACGAGCGTCGTTGGCCCCGGCCCCGAGTCTATGCCCCCAAGACCCAGCGCATCGACAATCTGATCGGGGTGGACGGGAAGATCACGGGCGCGGATGTCTTCGGCGCCGCGCCGCCCGCAAGTGTACGCATCGTCCTGCTTGGAGTAATACCAGTACCACTCAGCGTTGGACCCCACCAGCAGTTGGCGATCACCGAACTTCTTGAGATCCAGCCGGAAGCAGGCCGGACCGAGCACGAACATGGTGGCATCAAGACGGAAGTGCCGCCGGCGCCCGTTCCGCGATGTGAAGTATCCGTCAGCAGTGCCTGAAGCACGTAGCGTGTCCCGGATCATTGATTGATTGTGGTTTACGATGTCAACTGCATCGCGCATTGGGATGGGGTCAAGGCGCACTCGATGCGCAGGGGCCGGACAGGCGCCCACGGCGGGCAAGAGCATCGTCCCCAACGTCGCCCGTAGCAGAGTGTGGTGTCTAGCCATGAGTCGCTACAGATTGCAAATGCACGGCCACGCCGCACGGGGCGACCTGCAAGCCCGTACGACTGCGTCCCCAGTGGGTCGCTAGTCGTCATTCACCGTCCGCCATTGCGCCATATCCTCGTGCAATATTGCGGAAAGCTGGGTGCTTACACCTTCGATCTGATCGTCGCTTAGCTGCGGGTTGGTTACGCGGTGGAGGGATTGATCGCTCGCAAGCCTCATCGTCCACACTTCCGTCCCGGCTTCGATCTTGGATTCCACGTAGCGCAACAGCCTCTTGCGCATTAGCATAAGAGCGATCACGAACCGGAACTGGATCCGCACGGGCTCCGTCTCATCCGCCAGCCGTTCGAAGAAACCCACCAGCATCTCATCGTTGACAAACGTCCGCTTGCGCTTCTCCTTCACCGGCAGGCGAGTCTTGAAATGGCAGTAGGCCTCCGCGGGCGGGCCTGACCACGCCTCAACGCTGTAGTCCGCCCGCCTGAACGAGTCCTGTTCCTCGAAGAGCACGGTATAGAATTCCTCTCCTTCGCGCAGCGCGCGCCCCGTAACGCTACAACACCCGTGAGGCGGCTTCAACTCCCATTGCTGCTGTACCACGCTCTCCACGCTCCGCGAGCCAGTTTACGCGGCGGCTGGGGCCCATTACCCCCGAACGGTGCCTGCCGCAAATTTGCGCCATTGGAGAGGCAGTACGCCTTGCCGTCAAGCGTCGAGCTGTATGGTCGTGTGGCTTGTTGGTCAGCTACGGAACGGGTGGCTCCCGACTTGCGAGCTCGCGGGTTTTTGACGAACCTACCCCTACGCGCACCGTTTAGAGATCTCATACTTGGCGGTCGGTCGCGTCGGCTGGCCCGCGTGACGTCCGGGACACGGGAGGCACGGGCCTGTAGCTCAGTGGTAGAGCAGGCGACTCATAATCGCTTGGTTGGGGGTTCGAATCCCTCCAGGCCCAATCAAAAAGCTACTACTCAGTCGACGCGTGCTCGGGGTGCTGTTCTCCTTAGGTCGCCCGCCCGCACGATGCAACACGTGTAGACGCGCCGGGGCATCCCCTGACAAACATCCTGTGTTGATGGCGCCCGTGACGGATGAGTGCCACGGCAGCGGCTGGATGAAAGGCCAGAGAGGTAGCAGCGCCGGTCCCGCCCGGTTTACGGGCTGGTTAGGTGCGATGGGTCAAGGAGAATCGGCCAAGCCGTGCGGCACGAGGCGTACCCGGCCGGTGACTGCCAGGCTGATGAGCCCCAGGGCAACGCCCCGGCACGATGCGTCCAGTCCTATCGCCAGCCGGAGGAGCTCTATCGGTGGCGTCGCGCTCCCCGCAGCGCTCGAGGCCCGGCCAATCCGTGGGTCATCGTGTTTGAGCACTTCGGCGCAGCACGTCCGTACACCCTCGAAGTCGACATCGCCGAGAACGTACATGAAGCTTCCGGCGCGCGCATCGGATGCTTCGAGCATGATCCGAGACCCACTGCCATCCCCATCGACGGCAAGCTCGAACCGCTCCGGTGTACCGTCGAACGCAACGCTCGGAAGGGCCAGCACGACCACTGCACCTTGCGGTTGAGTGCCCTCGGGGTCGACCAACACGCGCAGTCTGGTGTCGACCCCGCTCCCTTCGACCAGCGTGTGCACCTCCCCCCGCACGGTCGTGTAGCTCCGCAGCACGGGGTATTCGTTGCGCGAATCAAACCTGTACAAAAGCATCGGGTCCAGCGACATCCAAACAACAGCAGGGACACTGGGTAGCAGGCGCATGAAACACCAATGGTCGCCCCGGCGGGCCGTATCGTACCATCCACGGACGCCTGCTGACCACCCGGGCCGCTACGTCGGCAACCGGTTGGGGTTGCGTCGGGTGGCGCTGCACGTCAAGATCGTTAGCCCGCCCACCTTGCAGCCAGGGTGTTTCACGGCGTCCTGTAAGGCGTACGCCTGCCCGTCTTTCCTTGGCAACGGGTGGGGGAAGAGCGGCGTTGCACGGTACACTTGACCAGTACGGCCTATCGGTGGAGAGGCAATGACGTGCCCGACAAGCGCAAACATCGTGGAAGACATCCCGCTGACGAGCGCCTCTTCAGTGCCGACAACGTCCCGACGCTTCGCAGGGCGGTCTCCGACTACGCCTGGCTACTGTCACGAATGTATGCGCAGGCATCCGCGCTGAAGCTCGTCGGCGATCGCTACAACCTTGCAGCGCGGCAGCGTTTGGCAGTATTGCGGTGCACCTGCTCAGAGCAATCCCTAAAAACGCGCACCGCGCGCATCAGGACGCTGAGGGAATGTCGTGACGCGTCCGTCGCCATCGACGGATACAACGTGTTGATCACGGTTGAGGCCGCCCTTTCAGGCGGGCCGATTCTCGTCGGGCTCGACAGTTGCTGCCGTGACTTGGCCAGCGTGCACGGAACCTACCGCAAGGTTGAGGAGACCATACCTGCCCTGACACTCATCATGGACCACTTAGACTCCTGCGGCGTCAAGCACGTTGACTGGTACCTGGATAGTCCGGTGTCGAACAGCGGTCGCTTGAAGACGCTGATCGCGGAGTTGGTCGAGGCACGCACGTCCCGTGAAGCGCCGGCCGCTGAGTGGAACATCGAAATCGTCCGCAGCCCGGACGCTATGTTGTCAGCCTGCGTTGGGCCGGTGGCAACAAGCGACTCTGCGGTGCTCGACCGGTGCGGTGTATGGGTCAACCTTGCGGGCGAAGTGATACGCGCTCGCACCTCCCGTCCTTGGATTGTCAATCTATCGGAGGCTGCCGGGGAGTAATGTCGCGATGGTCGTGGAGCGGCGTATCGGTGGTGATGACGCACGCTACTGCCTACTGTAGGTTCCTACCAGTTCAGCCTGGGCGATGATGTGCCCCTGCATGGACCGGAGGAGACCTGACTTGTCCAGCCCGGCCGCCGCTCCGAGCGCCGTATCAAGCGCGTATAGCTTGAAGTGGTAGTGGTGCACCCCGCTAGGTGGTTTCGGGCCGCCGTAACCGATCCTGCCCCAAGAGTTGCTGCCCTGAGCGGCTCCGCTCGGTTCGGGAGGCAGCTCCGTCTTGGTGACGCCTTCAGGGAGTTCCGTGACCTCGGCAGGGATGTTGTATATCACCCAGTGCACCCACGGGTCTCTGCTTGGTGCGTCCGGGTCGTCCATGATAACGGCCAACTCCTTCGCGTCGCCCGGCACGCCGGACCAGGAAAGCGGGGGAGAAACGTCCTCACCGTCACCCGTGAAACGGACCGGGATAGGTCCGTTGGCGGAGAACGCACTACTCTCAATAACCAATTCCATCGGCACACCTTCCATATTCTGGTCAGGCGCCTGCGTCACATCCTCGACGTTGGGCTCACCTGACTGCGACTGGTCGGCATCCTCCTGTACACCTCCCTCCGACGGGCGCGTGGACGCCGTCGATGCCGGCCGACATGCAAAGGTCGTTACTAACAGCCCGGCAGCCGTGCACATGCTCAGGAGCGTTCTGCGGGCCTGTACGATATCCTCAATGGTCTTGAGCATCACGTGCATCTACCGTTAGTTCGTGGGACACGCGCCGTTGCGCATTCTCTCAAGCTGGACCGCTGTGCCCAATCCAGTGCCGCAGACCTGCGTGCTGTGCCCGACGCAGCACCCATACGCTGGTCACTGCGCTTCCGGAACGGTAAGGTAGTCCGTCGTTGCATATAGCATGTGGTCGTTTAGTCGCGCGGCCCGATCATGGGGTAAGGCCGCGCCTTCAGTTCCGCCTAATCACCGGAAGTGGCCGGCATATCCACGGCAAATATCTCTACTCGACGATTCTTGGCCCGGTCGGCTTCGGAAACATTCGGCACGCTTGGTCTGTGCTGTCCACATCCGCAAGCGACAAGTCGCCGCGGGGCCACCCCGCGCTCTCGCATATAGCGCACTACGGAGAGTGCCCGCTCGGTGCTTAACTGCCAGTTATCAGTCCACCCGCTCTTACTGATAGGCCTGTCGTCGGTGTGCCCGAAGACAAGTACGTCTTTGTCGGCATATGCACCGTTGACCGTGCTGACGACAGCTTCAAGGGTCCGGCGAGATTCTTTTCGTAGTACGGCCTGCCCCGGCGCAAAGAGCACACTGCCCTCGATGGCGATCATCGCGCCGCCGGGCACCGCGGTCCATCCTTCGGCTGGCGGTTGCGTATCGGGAATCTCAGCCAGTTGAGCGCGAAGATCGTCTGCTTCTGCAGTTGCTTGCTCCAGTTGACGGCGCAGCTCTTCATGTCTTGATTCCACCGCATCCAACTCGCGGTTGCTCTGGTTGAGTTGTTCCGTCAGGTTGGTGTTGGCGTCCTCGAGGATTGTGATGCGCCGCTTAAGGTCCGCTGTGCACCCTGTAGCCAACATTATTGCCGGACCCACCACGCCGATCACGTGTAGAATCCCACACCGGAGCATCATGCCTCTCCTTGCCTACCTGACCGTCCTGCCAACGTGCATTCACCACCTATTGGTAACGGCCAGTCGCCGTTAGCGGATTCAGCGGTACATGAGCACATAAACGTCACACGTTGCGGAGGTACGACCGTCATTATGGAACCCACGCCGTATCCACGCCGCTAGCACCCCACACACTTGCAGTGTATCACGCATTCCGTGAAAACGCAACGGGTGGCGGCACCGTAAAGTGCTGGAAGTCGACCGTGCTGCGAGTGTGCCGCCTGCACCGAACGGCACGCGGCGATCCTGCCTGGTGAACCTGCCTGCGCCAGGCGGGTCACCCGGTGTCCCCTCTCCGTATCATGCCTGTGAGTCATGAAGAAACAGCATATGTGCCGCGTCGATCGCATGGGAAAGAAACGGCCACTGGAGCATGGTATCGTAGAAGAGCACGACCGTGAGGATCGAGAGGGAGAGCCATGGTCCGAGCGGTATTGCCCGCGCCCGCTTGAAGGGGAGCAACATCAACCACCCCAGGCTTGCCAATGCGCAGGTCAGCATGAAAGCCAAGGCAACAACGGGCCAACCCGTAACGGCACCCGCCGCCGCCATCAGATGTACATCCCCGGAGCCAAATGCCTCCTTGCCGAACAGCAGAGTGAACACAATTCGAATCAACCACCCTAAAGCTCCGGCAAAGACGTAACCGGTTGCCGCTGTCGCCAGTCCATAAAGAGGCGCCCAGCTCCGCATCATTGCCAGACCCGGTATACGCGCGGACGCCTGCAAGGCTTCGTGTACACGACCAGCCAGGTCTGCTCCGTTGTTGACTAGGTAGAACCCCACACAGGCCAACACGGCTGCCGGCAGGAGCAGCACAAGCTCCCCCAGTACCATTCGTCTCGCTTGAGAGCGCTCTCCTTCTATTGCCTCAATAATCTCGCGATCCGATTCGCGCGGGATACTGCTCTCGCGCACGATCAAACAGAAGAAAAATACCAGAGGTACCAGTGCACGCACCAGATGCCCCAGCGGAGCTTCTCCGACCCCAGCTGCCACAAGCCACACGAACAGGATGACCAACAGTCCCAGCCCTATCCAACCGGGCACCCGGGAAGGGGGTTCCAAAGGCGGCCAAGGCGGGTCGTCCGTGGAAGGGTCACTAGCGTCAACTTCTTCCGCAGCGAAGTACGACTCTCCGAAATCCTCGGGGTCGACCCGCGGCTGGCAGGTCAGCACGATCCAGACCAGCGCCAGGCCCACAAGGGCACAGAACGAGACGACAGCTGTCGTATCGAACGGTCGAATCCACGACGCGCTGTGGCTCGGTGTCCACAAGGCATGCAGCACGAAGCCTGCGATGGCGGCCACGTTGGTGAATCGCACGTCAACCCAGTAGTGTTTGAGGTCGATCGCCGACATTGAGAAGAGGCACGCAAGTAGGACGATGTGGGCGGTGAATACAGGCCAGTCGAGCGCCAGTTGATCAGTCAGCCCGAACGCGCCCGAGCTTAACCCCGCCCGAGAATGCCCGATGAAGAACGCATCGAGCAACAGCAGTACGATCAACGCCGTGCCAACCTCAACCACGAGGTAATGCGTGGGGATCGCTCCCTTGCAGTCGCGGCATCTGCCCCGCAGCGCAATAAAACTGATGATCGGGAGATTGTCGTACCAGCGAATCTGATGCTCGCAGTACGGACATGCGGACCAGAGCGGCGCGCGTAGCGAACGGCTACGCGGCAGGCGGTAGATCACGACATTCAGGAAACTGCCAAGGCAAAGCCCGACGGCGGTCCAGAAGCCTACCCACCACAGCGTCACCACCACCGCTATCAACAAAGTGCAAGAATCCTAGCTGGCGGCAGACCCGCTAAAGTGTAGAGTGGGTGCCGTCGCACCACGGCAGATTACCGCTCTGATGGCACTGGCACACGGCCTTAGTACCCGCCCGCTCGACCTCATATACAATGGGCGTGACGCCGGTATTCTGCCGGGCATGTGCCCCGTCGCAGTATGGCAGGTTTTCCGATAGCCCGCACATACAATATGCCTTCTTCCCCTCGGTCTCTTGGATAACGATCGGTTTGTGACCGTGTATGGGTTCAGCCATGAGGACCTCCCGTTGCCATCCAGTGCCCGCCCCGCCGCGCCGCAGCAGCCTACTATCATATCAGACGCAGTACGTTCGGACACCGGGCCGATCCTCGGCTGTGCATAGCGGGGTCCGTGGCGGAATCGGCGACTCGCGTCCCATGGACCTGGACTGACGATCCACACCGGGAACACCCTCGCGCCCGTGTGGTCGCGCCGCTCGCTTGCGTTCGCGGCGCTGATCGGCCGACCAGCTCTCGGCGTAACTCGCTCGGATCATTCGTGGCGCTCCCAGCGGCCGATGCGTCCCGCGAACAAAAAGTACCCCCATTGCGTGAACTTGCTGGCACAACTCACAGGTCGATAAACTACGACTGGATTAAAGGTCGGCCACGCCTGGCCAGCCTGTCGAGTTCCGCCCGCGCGTCGCGTGGCGTGGGGTTCGTGTCACGCGTAAGGTCGCTCCGGTCGTAGTCTGCTTGATACAGTGCCGACGCTCCGCGTGACGAAGCGAGGTAGCGGTGAGTGAAGTTTGCGCACTGAGTCAAGGAACGGTACGTGGTTTGCTCGCGCGTGGCTTGCGCTCCGGCTCTGATCGGTGTGACTCATTCGTGCGCCGGCGTGCTGTCATCTGGTCAGCGGTTCCGCGCCGGTATCGCACGTCATCACCCGGTCTCGATTCCCAGGATGTGGATGACGACCGCATACATCAAGCACATGATCAAGGCGATGCCGATGAGGTTCAGCCACAGCCCCGCCTTGCACATTTGCGGAATGGTGATCTCGCCGGAGCCGAAGACTATCGCGTTGGGAGGTGTAGCCACGGGCATCATGAATGCGCAGCTCGCACCAATGGCCATGGGCACGACAAGCAGGGCGGGGCTTAACCCCAGTCCGACGGCGACGGCGCCCAGGATCGGCAGGAAAGTCGCAGTAGTAGCCGTGTTGCTCGTCAGCTCGGTCAGGAAGACAACAGCTGCCGTGATCAACAGCACCAACAGTGGTACGGGAAGATATGACAGGGCGCTGACGCTCTGCGCCAGATGTTGTGCCACGCCGGTCGCCTGTATCGCTGACGCCAGGCTCAGGCCTCCGCCGAACAGGATCAGAATGCCCCAAGGCAGCTTGCTTGCATCCTCCCACGACAGTACGCAGACCCGCCTGGCTCCCTCGGATCCGTTGGTTCTCACGGGCAGCCCGAACATCACAATAGCTGCTAAAATGG
>JBHHXS010000149.1:0-8708 GCA_046757145.1 Phycisphaerae bacterium
GTGCATACTCAGTCATTGTGGCGTTCCAGGTCCTGACCGGTGCGTCGACGGTATCGCCGGGAGCGGTCGCGGTTCTGGCAGGTATTAATCTGGTGATGACGGTGTTTTGGATCTCCGTCGCTGCCGTGAAATACCGCAGACCGGACCTGCCTGCGCTGAACGCCTTCAGGGGGTTTCTCCTTCTTGCGTTTTGGGTGGTGGTGGGAACGGCCGGGATCGTCCTATACGACTCCCGTGTCGTTCGGGGTCTGCCCGTTCGCCACGACGATGAACTCGTCAAGAGCCAATGGATCAGCACGATGCTGCTATCACTCGTCGTGGCAGTGCCTGCAGTGGCCGGGGCGGTTGAATGTCGTGTGCTTGGGCGGCGCGGGGCCGCCCTGCGAGATTGGACCGACCGCGTGCCCGCGCTCGTTGCCGCTTTAGCCGCAACCGTCCTTACATGCGGGACAATGGGGGTCCTCGGCAACTCCGTGTGGCGGGACCTGGTAGCGGGACGTGACTCAGCTCAACTGTGGGTACCGACTGTCTTGGCTTGCCTGAGTGCTATGCTGACGGTCCGCGCCGTTTTCCTATTGGTGTACTCACTCTCAAAAAAACCACGAATCGTCGGCGCCGTAATCCTACTAGCGATCTGGTGCGTTCCGCCTGTGATTGATCTCATACGCGCGGCGGTTACGGAGGACGTGCATGCCGGCCTACAGTTCTCCTCCTTGCTGGGGTTCTCGCCCGCGGGGACGATGGTGGCCACGTGGACCGACGTCCGCGCGCCGCTGTGGCCTGGTCTGCTCGCTCAGGCGGTCATCGTACTGGCTTTGACAATCGTTGCCTGGCATGTTGCGACTCGCCGCAGCGCCGGCGCAGGTGGGCCGCTTTCCGTACAAAGCCCGCCCGGGCGGTCGGACGATGATGTGAGAGAGACAAGGGTAGAGGGTTTATCTTCAAGCTGCTGACTCCAACAATCCCGCGCGACCACGCTCCGTCTTTCCGAGCCGGGAGCGCCAGCGGGCCGTGCGTCACCCCCGCGCTTGCGCCTCGAGGTCGGGGCCGTGGCAGTCCGTCGCGCATGGTGATTCAAAGTCCGCCGCCGCCGTTCGTTTTCTCAGGCGGCCGGGCGTGCCACTGCGCTGCCCGGTGCGAGTCGAGTTGGCAGGCCTGTGATCGACACGACTGCCTTGACGGCACACGATCTCTTCGTGAGTCGCCGCTGTTCCGGACGCTTGGCACACACCACACGCTCCTGTAGCATGGATGCCGTCAGATGAACAGCCCACAGGACAGGCAGTCGACATCGTCCGCGCCGGACGGCAATGTGGAACACCGTCCGTCCAACGGTGAGGTAGTGCGCGGGGGCGAGGGCAAAGCTCTCCTGCTGACGACGGCACACCCGCGGTGGCTGACCTGCGTCGCTGGTCTTCTGCTGGTTGCTATCACCGTCACAACCTACATCCCCGCCACACGATGCGGCTTCATCTGGGACGACGACTCCTACGTCGAGAAGAACGAGGTGCTGCTCACTCCCGAGGGCCTTAGCCGCATCTGGTTGGAGATCGGCGCGACGGCGCAGTATTACCCTCTGGCCTACACGACGTATTGGCTGGAGCACCGCTTGTGGGAGCTTGACCCGACGGGGTACCACGTAGTCAACATTCTCCTCCACGCGCTTGCCGCCCTGCTGCTTTGGCGATTGTTGAGGCTGTTGCAGGTTCCCGGTGCCTGGTTGGCGGCGGCCGTCTTCGCACTGCACCCCGTGCACGTTCAATCCGTCGCCTGGATAGCGCAGCGTAAGAACGTCCTATCCGGAGTGTTTTACTTTTGTGCAGCGCTGGCGTACCTGCGCTACGCGCTGCCGCAGACCGCCGCGGGATGGGGCAGGAAGTCCCCGGTGTGGTATGGGGCGGCCCTTCTGCTCTTTCTTTGCGCGCTGTTCAGCAAGACCGCCACCTGCACACTGCCCGTTATCCTTCTGCTTGTTCTTTGGTGGAAGCGCGACCGCCTCGCATGGCAGGATGTCCGGTCGCTTAGCCCCTTCATTGTGCTGGGCCTAGCCTTCGCATTGCTCACGATACGTGTTGAGACCGACTACGTGCGTGCCGTGGGGCAAGAATGGGATCGCTCATTTGCCGAGCGGGGTTTGGTCGCCGGGCGCGCGTTCTGGTTCTATATTGGTAAGCTTGTTTGGCCTGTTCAGTTGTCGTTCGTCTATCCGCGCTGGTCGGTCGACTCGTATGCGTGGCAGCAGTACGTTTACCCGCTCGCGGCAGTTGCGTGCCTGGTATTTTTCTGGATTGCACGTCGTTGGCTTGGCAAGGCGCCGCTCGTGGCTGTCTTGTGCTTCGCCGCCACTCTCTTTCCCACGATGGGGTTCTTCAACATCTACTATACGCGCTATTCCTACGTCGCCGACCAATGGCAGTACCTTGCAAGCATCTTCGCGATTGCGTTTGTCGTCGCGACTATTGGTCGTGCGCTGCACCGGGCTGCCGCACGCGCATCACGATCACTCGCCGCCATTGCAGCCGTACCACTGCTGCTATGCCTGGGAACACTCTCCTGGCAGTACCAGCACGTTTTCCACGACATGGAGACGTTGTGGCTGGATACGCTGCGCACGAATCCCGATTGCTGGCTGGCACACAACAACCTGGGCAACTTCTATGAGTCTCAAGGTAAGTTCGATGCCGCCATCGACCAGCACCTGCGGGCGCTTCAGGCTTCGACCTTCGACTCGGACTTAGGCACCTCGCACTTCAACTTCGGTAACAGCCTGGCGGCGCAGGGGAAGTTCCAGGAGGCGATAACGCACTATGAACAGGCGATCGAGGCACAGCCTGACCTGACGGCAGCGCACATCAACCTGGCAAACGCCCTTCGTGAACAGGGCGAGTTCGTGGAGGCGATCAGGCAGCTGGGGTTAGCGCTTGAGCTCGACCCGGACGATGCTCGGACGTGGTACAACGCGGCCATGATGTTGACGATGATTGGCCAGATTCAACCCGCTTCACAGTACTTACGAGAGGCGGTGCGTCTTGAACCGGACTGGCTCGCCCCATTGACGGGGCTTGCGTGGATGCTGGCTGCCGATCCGGATGAGGACATCCGCGCTCCCGCCGAGGCTATCCAACTTGCCGAGCACGCCGCCGAGTTAACGCGTCGCGGAAATGCAGCGATCCTCGATCTTCTAGGCGCCGCCTACGCTGCCGCAGGGCAGTTCGACCGGGCCATTGAAACTGCAGAGAAGGCATTGGAAGCTGCTGTCGATTCGCCTGAGAGCGAGCAACTAGCCGGCATGATCCGTCAGCGGCTGGACTTGTACCGGCAAGATAAGCCGTTCAGAAAACCGACAAGAGGACAGGAGGGGGACGCCCCGTGAGGGCTCTCGGTGCCGTGGTCCCGAGAGCCACACCGAACAAGTATCGGGTAAGCACGGAAGGCAAGAACGGAAGATGAGAAGTGAAGCGCTACACGTGTGAGCTGGTCTGCACCGGCGGCAAGCCGCTTTCACACGCCGGAATCCGACGGTCGGTCTATGCCGTACTTCTTCATGCGGTGCCTCACGTGATAGCGCGTGATGCCCAGAGCCCGCGCCGCCCGCGACTGATTCCAATTATGCTCTTTAAGTGCCTTGAGAACCAGGGCCCTTTCCTGTCCTGCTAGAGTCGTCTCGTCGAGAGCAGGGGTGTTCTCCGGGCGGCCCGCCTCGGCGATATCGGGGGGTAGATGACAGGGAAGCAGCGTATCCCCGTCTGACATCAAGACCGACCGCTCCACCACGTTCTGCAATTCCCTCACATTGCCCGGCCAGTCATACTCCGTAAGGGCGGCGAGAGTGCTCGGGGCAACTCGAAGCCCGGGGACGTTACAGTCGCGTGCCGCCTGGGCAACGAAGTGATCGACGAACAGGTGTATGTCGTCACGCCGCTCTCGCAACGGCGGTAATGGGATTGGGAATACGCTAAGCCGGTAGTAGAGGTCCTCGCGGAACAGACCGTCGATCATCATGTTCTTCAGGTTCCGGTTCGTCGCCGCGATCACGCGGGCGTCACAGGGAAGCGATTGGGTGCCGCCGACGCGCACAATCCTTTTCTCCTGCAGAACACGGAGCAACTTCGCCTGCATGGGCCTCCCTATTTCCCCAATCTCATCCAGGAACAGCGTGCCTCCACCGGCGACTTCAAACCAACCGTGGCGCCTGGTGTGGGCCCCGGTGAAGGATCCCTTCTCGTGCCCGAACAGTTCGCTTTCCAGCAAAGTCTCGGGAAGGGCGGTGCAGTTGACGGCGACAAAGGACTCATCGCATCGCGTGGAGCAATTGTGGATGTATCTGGCGGCCAGCTCTTTGCCCGTGCCTGTCTCGCCCAGCAGCAAGACGGTCGCGCTGCTCCTGGCAACACGATCACAAAGGGCGATCGCCTCCTTCCAACAGGCCGATTCTCCAATGAGCGGCGTGCGCTTCAGCACCGAATCGCGCAGGCTGTCAAAGCGCCGCTGCAGGTCGTGGTGGGCACGAGCATTCTGACTCGCGGTTGCCGCCAGCATCGCAAATATCTGCAGGATCTTTAGATCAGTTTCCGAGAACCCCAGTTGATCCGTCCGGTTTACCACTTCGATCACGCCTATCACCTCGGCGCGGTGAATCATCGGTGCGGCCATCAACGACTGCGTGCGGGTGCTGCTGATCTCGTCGATTTCCTTACAGAACCTGCGGCTCTGGCGCACGTCGGCCAGCACGACCGGCTCTGCTGTGCGGAGGATCCCGCCCGGTATGCCTAGATCGGCGCTGAACTCACGATCGATCATCGCGTCCCGCCAATGGCCCGTAGCTGAGACGACCACCAGCTTGCTGCGCCGCGGGTCCAAAGAGAAGACCGTGCTTGCTTCCGCGTGCGTCACCGACCTGGCCAGTTCTGCAATAGTGGACAACACCGTGCGCACGTCTAGTGTCGAGTTGATCGCCGCCGCCGCCTCGGTCAACGCCGTCAAAGACGCGGGGGGCAATGAATGGGACAGAAGCTCCAATTGCCGCAACTCCTCTGGCTCGAACCGAGTCGACAGTCTCCCGCTGTCCACGCCGCGGGTCAACCCCCCGTGCGTGGGCTGATCACGATGTTACCGCCAGCGTTAGTCAGCGCCGAGGTGAACTTCCACCGTCCCGCGTGGTCCAATCCCCCAGTCCAAATCCGAGGTCAACCTCCTAGTCCAACTCCCGAGCCGCGAACCGCTCCCCTCTGCACGAGGCGTCAGGTGTCAGCGCGCGCGACGGTGCGGGCCGCTATGAGCGCCATACCTCCGCGTGGCGGCGCGGGCGTCAAGTCTGCAGCTCAGATAGTCGCATAGGTTGGGAAACACGATACAAGGCGGGAGTGGAAGACCGATCATTGACCGGAGAGGTTCTTGAACTGTCTGGCGCGGTTTCTGACACGCTGGAAGCGCTTCACGATACGGGCGAGTTGATCAAGCGTCCGGCGTCCCTGCGGAGTGGTCTCAAGACCTATGAACTGGAAGCCAAGAGATGCCCGCCTGTTCTCGACTGCCTCGTGGTGTTTGAGGGTCGCCTCAAGCACAAGCGACTGGGCGCCGGAGCGCGGCGAGAAGACGCACTTGTACAGCGTGTCGATTTCAAGGTCGCTGACGTCGGCGACCTTCAACCGCATGCCGCCGGCCGATAGATCCTCCATCTGCCCGTGTCGGACGACCCTCTTCGCCTCTTTGTCGGACGTCGCGCCCTCACGCCAGAAGCGGACCGCAATGACCGTATCCCGAGGCGGCGCGACGCGTTCATAAGTGCGGCGTTGGAGCTGTTCGAGACGACCGGACCAGCATACGTTCATGAGCTTACCTTCCGGCGCTCGTTGAACTGACTGCACAGTGGCGCTGCACATGCACTTCTTGTGCCCGACCCGAAAGGTGATCCCCACGGTATCCCCAGGCGAGGGCAGAACGGGCTCGGGTGCGACTCCGGGGGGATTCATCACCAGCAAGCAAAGGGTGCCCGACTGCGGAGTGTCCGCGGAGAACGCAGCTTTGAACGTTCGCCAGCCCTCCGGGCGCCGTGACGTAAGAGTAACCCGCGAACGTCGGCGAACTGAATCTCTTACGATTTGCTCCGCGCAGGTTCCGGCGATCGATTGCAGGGCGCACATGGATTCCGCCTCTGTGTGACGTGTTTATTCGGGCCTTGCCAGCGCCGCGCGGAGCCGGTTGCGGCAGGCGTCCAAACGATCGTCATCAACGAATTCGATTCCAAGTACCACGTTGCCACGAGTCGCTGCCGGGGTCCAGCTCACTACGCGGGCCGTCAGATCAAACGCCGCCGCTGGTGCGCCCAAGGTGAACGCTACACGAATGATCTGACCGATATCCAATACCCCAGCCGCGTGGGACTCGCACGTCCTGCCGGCGACTCCGTTGAGGCTGAGGTTGAGTACGTCGGCCTGGATGCGCCAGCCCGCATCGGGGTCATCTGAGCGCAGCGTCATCTGCGTGTTGCCTCGCAAGGCGCGTCGCCGGCTGCGCCGACGTTCGACAAGCGCGATGGCGGCCGGGCGAACGAGGCGGAGAATGTGCGTGTCGTCTTCGAGGCTGGCCGTGACGCATTGAGTCCTGAACACATAGCGATTGTCGGATACGTCCATGCTGGCGTACAGAACAGGTGAACCAAGAATGGTATGAGCACGGTGATCCAGCGAGCTGATCTCAACCTCCAACTGTGATTCGTTGCCGCCGACGATAATCCCCAGCATCGAGTCATCTGGAGAATCCTCATCCGCGCACAGCGTTATCGGGTTGTTCGCCATCGCCGCCGTTTGGAGCACCCGAGCGGAGGCGTCAGCCTCCAGAATGCGTGTGGGGGCCTGTCGGTCTACAGCTGTTAGCGTCATCGGGTTACACCTCTACTTATTTATTCCTTTTCCTTATTTCGGTGCCGGAGTGTGTTTACTTGACGTTGCGGGGGATGGGCCGTCCCGCAGGGCTCGCGGCGCCTATAATCGGGTCACCCTGCCTGTTGGTTTGCGGTGAGACCACGCGCCTTCTCCGTGGACTCGCAGCCGTCCGCATCCGCGTCTTGCCGCAACGATGCCAGGGCGCGGGGCTTATAAGACCCGGTGAGCGTGACGAGCAGGCCCGGCAATGCACACATGAACACCACAACGCGTGCAGCCACCGCCACGCACACGATCTGTGAAGGGCTTCCAAAGGGCGCTAGGAGATAACGATACACCAGCTCCACCGTCCCCAACCCCTGGGGTGGGCCGGGCAACGACTGCACCAGTGCTCCGGCGTAGAAGTAGGCGTAGTACTCCACTACGTTGCCCGCATGTGCGTCGAGAGCCAAGGCCACCGCCACCGCAAAGTATGCACCCAAGGAGAGCCATTGCAGAGCCAGAGTCAATGCGATTGCAGCGACTACGATCGACTTATGATCGAGCAACGTCTTAGCTGCGCTGTCAATCCGCTGCAGATGGTCAAACATGGGAAGCCGCGCAAGCAGCGTCCGAGGGAGTAGGTACCTTCGTACGACCCGCGATCGATAAGCGAATACCGCCACCACCCCGATGACCAGTACTCCCAGCGTGTACGGACGAAGCTCCGCCAGGCGGGCTCCGGCGGGGCTGAAGACGGTGATGGCAGCAACGACAGCGACAAGAGTAGCAAGACCGACTATGCGATCCAGCGCAACCGTCGCAACCGCCTCCGTCTTGTGCTCCGTGTGTAGCGACACGAAGTAGGCCTTGAACACGTCCCCAGCGTTCGATCCCAACGGTGCAGCAAAGTTCAGGAAGTTGCCGGCGAAGGAGAGCTTCAGGGCGTCCCAGTAGCCTATGTGGATGGATTGTGCCCTGAGCAGCAGTTGGAGCCTCAGCGCCAGGGGAAAAACAACCAGCGAATGCACGCCCAGCGCGAGGAGCAGCAGCATCTTTGCGCTCTCGCGCCACGCGGTCCGTAGACCGTAGCTGATGCTGAGGGCTCCGTCCGGGTCAACCGCGACCTCGGCTTGGGGTAGGCGCTGTATCGAGCCGTCCGCGGCTTGGATGTCGATCCATCCCTGCCCGGTGTCGTCCTCGGTGACCTGCCCGACGCGGACGCTGCCGTCTCGTAGCACAACGTGATCGCTCAGCGTGACGCCCTGTATAACGATCGCCAGAGCGCCGATCGAGAGCGCGATGCGGAGGACGTCGAACAGCCTCTTTTTTGCACGCCTTGTCATGGTTGATCCTCAATGGGACCGTTGCAAACTAAACGACCGTGAGCGACTACGCGCCGTCGTTCCGAGGCGACAGCGCGTACGACGGATCCGTGAGTACCTCGCCCGGGCTCGCGGCACAGATCCGTGGTGCCGGGGATCGCGCACAGTGATTTAGATCGGCTCACCGCCGCGACCTGCTGCATAAGCACCCTTCGGTTAGGCAGGATTTATGCCTGTGGAGGGCCTTCCGGTACGCGGGCATTGTTCCTTCAACGGGGCAAGGAGCAAGGGCGGCATGAACGATTGGCGCTGCAAGCACGCGCTTACTCCGCACGGTGAACCACTGCCGGCGTCCGGCGCCTGGCGATCCCCTGCTGCCAGAGGAGTCTTCAGCCTGGGTGGACACGATCACAATAGCGTCCAATTGCTATGTTGAGCAAGGACACGGGGTCGGATACTCTTCTGTGCGGCATGATCGACGTTGAGGAGGCATACGCGATACTCTTCTCCCATGTGCATA
>JBHHXS010000150.1:0-8682 GCA_046757145.1 Phycisphaerae bacterium
ATAGGCCCGGACAACAAGCCGACGCAGATACGTTTCACCCAGACGGGACCGGGGAAATACGAGGCAGAGTTCGATGTGGAGCAGGCCGGCCAACACCTGGCCAATGTCCACATCTTCGACGGGGCGAAACGTCTGGGAACGATCCGCACCGGGCTTACCGTCCCCTTCTCGCCCGAATACCGTGATCTTCTTCCCAATGAGGCGCTGCTTCGACAGGTTGTTGACATTACCGGGGGGCGCTGGCTTGATTCCGGACCACAGAATGACAACGTCTTCAGCCACGATCTTCCGCCCACAAAGGCGCGGCGCCCGGCCTGGGAGTGGCTGCTGGGTTGGCTGCTGTTGCCGACCTTTCTCCTCGATGTGGCCGTCCGAAGGCTGGCGAGCTGGCTCGCCCTGTCGATAGCTGTTGAAGTGGTCGTACTGACCGTGTTATTGTTCGGGTTCGGCCTCGCCTACGGACCGTGGTGGGGAATCGTGGGGGCGTTTGTGCTCGCTGAGCTTGTCGGCTGGACGATCCGGTCGCGCTACATAGGGCCTCTGTTCGATTCCTTGACGCATGGCGTTACCGCGCTGAGTCACGCCGGGATGCGCAGCACGATGTCGTTGGAGTAGCTCAAGACGGCTCGTGATCAGGTGCGCGACGACCTGCGTACAGGGGATGATGAGGAGTTGAAGCGCGTCGGCCGGGAAACGGAGGACGGGCACGCTCCTGCGGGGGCCGCGTGGTCTGATGTCGGCGACGAACGGGCTGGCGAACCCATCGGCGATATTTATGAGGCCCTCGGCGGCGTTGAAACGACCCAGCCGCCGGCGAAGGAACACCGCCCACCTCCGCCGGAGGGAGCGGCAGGGGGCGAAGAGCCGGAAGACACAACCTCCCGGTTGCTCCGTGAGAAGAGAAGGCGGTCGAAACGCGAACAGGATGGTGACTAGCGGTGTGCTTCATGAGTACGGCGATGATAGTCAGCAAGGCAACTCAAGAACCCGAACGGCGGGCTTTGGCCCGCGCGATGGTGCCGAGATCTGCAGGTGCTCCCCGCCCTCGCGTGGTCGCGCAGGCTCGGGCCTGTGGCTTATACAGCTCGGTAGTAGGGTCTGCAGACCCGACAGACCCTCCGCACCGGGCGGTACTTCACATGCGCGTGCCGAGATGAGTTTGGGCCCAGCGGAGTATTTGAAGAACAGGAGCGTTTTATGGCAACGTCAATCAATCCGGAGGTAGCGAAGGCAACGAAGGAGTTTCGCGCCAAGTTCCAGGCTTTGCGCAGCGAAATAGGTAAGGCGATCGTCGGACATGAGGAGGTCATAGACGGCGTGCTCACCGCATTGTTCGTCGGGGGACATGTTCTTATCGAGGGCGTTCCCGGGCTTGGGAAGACGTTGCTGATTCGCACGCTTGCAGAGGCCGTCGATCTTAGTTTCTCGCGCATTCAGTTCACCCCGGACCTGATGCCCGCGGACATCATAGGCACGACGATAATATCAGAGGATCTCGCCGGTGGCAGACGCTCATTTGAGTTCAGACGAGGTCCCCTGTTCGCGCAGATCGTTCTGGCAGATGAGATCAACCGCGCGACGCCCAAGACCCAGTCGGCCCTGCTCGAGGCCATGCAGGAGCACGGTGTGACGGTGGGCCGTACGCGACACCAACTGGACGAGCCCTTCTTCGTAATGGCTACGCAAAACCCTATTGAGCAAGAAGGAACGTACCCTCTACCCGAGGCCCAGTTGGATCGCTTTATGTTCAAGCTTGTAGTGGGATACTCCAACAAGGATGAATTGAAGACCATCCTGGACAGGACGACGAGCGCTCACAGCGCGGACATTCAGGCGGTCATGACGGGAGACGAGATCAAAGGTATGCAGAAGCTCGTACGGCGGGTGGTGATGGTACCGCACGTCCAGGATTACGCGATACGGGTGGCAATGGCGTCGCATCCCAACGGGCCCTACGCGGTCGAGGCGACCAACAAGTACGTGCGCTGGGGCGTCAGCCCGCGCGCCGTCCAGACGCTCACGCTCGGCGCAAAGGTGCACGCGCTGCTCGACGGGCGTTTCAACACGAGCTTCAGCGATGTGCAGAAGGTGTATCTGCCGGCGACGCGTCATCGCGTGCTGCTCAACTTCGAAGGAGAGGCGGAGGGCGTCAGCACGGACGACGTGCTCCGCGAGATCATGGAGAAAACCCCTACTCTGACCGAGGCTGTCGCCTAGCCCGGGCACTCGGCTCCCGGGGAGATGAGTCACGATGGCTGTAACAACGCATTCAAAGGGAAGCGATCTGCTCGACGCGGACTTCATGCGCAAGCTGGATCAACTGTCGCTCATCAGCCGTAAAGTATTCGCCGGGAAGATGCGCGGCGAGCGCATCACTAAGCGTCGAGGGGAGTCGGTAGAGTTCGCCGACTTTCGCAATTACGTCCCTGGAGACGACCTGCGTTTTCTCGACTGGAATATTTACGCCAGACTTGATCGCCTGTTCATCAAGCTTTTTCTTCAGGAAGAGGACCTGCACGTCAGCCTGCTGCTTGACATCTCGAAAAGCATGGACTGGGGTGAGCCCAACAAGGGGCTCTATGCCCGCCGTATTGCGGCAAGCATCGCGTACATCGGACTTGCCAATTACGACCGTGTTAGCGTCTATACCTATGCCGATGGTCTGCAACACGAGCTCACGGGCATAAGGGGCAAAAGGTTGATGTTCAAGATAGTGGATTTTCTTGGGCGCGTGACGTACGGCGGTACGAGCGACCTCACGTCCAGCGGCAGACAATTCGCTATTCGTCACCCACAGCCCGGCATCGTGCTCGTCTTGAGCGACTTCCTCGAGAAGCGGGGTTACGAGGATGGCCTGCGGTACCTTCTGCGCCGCAATTACGATCTGTTCAACGTGCAAATCCTGTCGCCCGAGGAGATCGACCCGGTGCTGGCCGGCGATTTGAGCTTGACCGACGTCGAAGATGACGACGTTGCCGAGGTGACCGTAAGTCGGGCTCTTGTGAACCACTACAAGCACAATCTGCAGGCCTACTGTCAGCAACTGCGCGAGTACTGCATTAGGCGCAACGCGGGGTACGCCTTGTCCAGCACGGCGGTGCCCTTTGAGCAGATCGTTCTGTCGTATTTCAGAAGGTGTGGGTTGATCAAATGAGGCCGGGAAAGTGAACTTCCTCAGTCCGACCGCTATCGCGATTGCTGCGGGGCTCACGATTCCTCCGCTGATTGCACTTTACTTCCTGAAACTGAAGAGGGCGGTGCGGCTCGTGCCATCAACGCTGCTCTGGCACCGCGCGGTGGAGGACCTGCAGGTAAACGCGCCGTTTCAACGGCTGCGCAGAAGTCTGCTGCTTCTGCTACAGCTTCTCTTCCTGATCACCGCGGCACTTGCCTTGGGTAAACCTATGCTGCGGACTGCGGAGAAGCTCGAGGACACCATCATCATCTTGATCGACCAATCCGCGTCGATGAGTGTCGTGGAGAGCGATGGGCGAAGTCGGCTCGCAACCGCCAAGGAGCTCGCCAAGCTCCGCGTGGAGAACATGGGAAAGAACGCTCGCGCCATGGTGCTCGCCTTCTGCGATCGCGCAACAGTCGTATCGTCATTCGATACCGACGTCGAGGCACTCAAACGCAAGATCGACTCTATTGAGCAGACTCAGGGCACCTCATCCCTGACCGAAGCGATGGGTCTGGCTGAGGCGTACGCCCAGAATATTATCATCGCCGGGACCGAAGCCGGGAGTGACATCGCCCCCGAATCCGCTGCACCACCTGCCTCCGTCTTCCTGTTCACGGACGGGAGGATAGGCGACAACGAGAGCGTCAGCGCCCAGAAGTTGGATGTCGGCAGAATCCACGTGACCAGCGTAGGTCAGCGGGGTGACAATGTCGGCATCGTGTCCATGGAGGCGCGGCGCAACTATGAGCGCCCTGAGATTCTGGAGGTTACGGCCGCGATACAGAACTTCTCATACAAGCCGCTGGCGGTCGACGTAGTTTTGTACGTAGAGGGGCAGAATGTGGACGTGAAGAGCGTTCATCTGCCGGCCGGTCAAGACCACGTCGCAGCCGACGCTGAGCCGGACCGAAACGGCACCGTACGGAACGTGCCTGCTGACACATCACTGGAGCTTACCGCGGAAAGTATTGTGGTGGCTACGTTTGATCCCATCGAGTTCGCAGGCGGCGGCGTGATCGAGGTCGTTCTCCACGTGGACGACGCGCTCCCCGCGGATGACCGGGCATGGACGATCATAGAGCAGCCGCGGCACATTCGGGCGCTACTGGTGACACCGGGGAACGTGTTTCTGCGTAATGCGCTTGCGGCCATGCCGTTCGACCTGGTCACAATGACCGGCGAGGAGTATGAGCAGGCCGAGGATAGCCAACTGACAGACGGACGGCGCAGCGCGTTTGACGTGGTTATCCTCGACCGGCACTCCACGTCGCGTCTTCCCCTAGGCAACTATTTCTTCTGGGGGGGCGTTCCGTTCATCGACGGCGTCGAGATGGGAGGCACGATCGACAACCAGATCATCTTCAACTGGGACGATACTCACCCGATTCTGCGACACGTGGCAGTTGAGACCTTGTATGTCAACCGGTGGTCAAGGCTTGGCATGCCTCCCGAAGCCGTGTCCATAATCGACGGTGAGACCTCCCCCGTTCTGAGCTATTTCACGCGCGACGGCAGTCAGTTCCTCGTCAGCGCGTTCAGCCTCATCGTCGCTGACGAGTCCAGCGGTGCAATGATGAACACGTTCTGGCCCGCCAGTGTCGATTTCGTCGTCTTCATGCAAAACGCCGTCTCCTACCTGGCGTCGAACATCGCCGCTACGGGCAAAAGAAGTATATCTGCGGGCCAACCTGTTACCGTGCCCATACCGGAACGTGCCGCAGATGTAGAGATCATCAGGCCGGACGGCACGCATGATCGTGTGCCGTCCGGTGGCTATCCGACGATTCATTACGCGCGTACGCGGCAGGTTGGAGTGTACCGGGTGGTTCCGGGGCTTCCCGGCAAGGACCGGTTCGCGGTCAATCTGTACAATCCCGGGGAGAGTCGCGTGGCCCCCGCGGCGTCGTTCGTCTTGGGCGCCACCCAGGTCAGCGCGCAGGCTGGCGAGGCCCTGGTGAACGCGCCCGCGTGGCGTTACTTCCTTCTTGCGGCGCTGCTGCTGTTGCTTCTGGAATGGATAGTCTACAATCGGCGCGTCCTTGTATGAGGGCATCGTCCGGGCGGTTGCTCGTCCCCGCTATTCGCGATTATGGAACGCCTTGTTGTGGTACAGGCCATGCCATTCATGGCAACAAACGCCGACTACGTAAGCAGCGTCCGTGTTAGATACCATGTCATCGTCATCTGAGCCGTCACTGGCACTGCCTGTCGCCCGAACCAGGGGTGTCCTGCGTGGGTTCATGTGGGGTGCTCCTGCGGTGCTGGTGTTGGTGTCGCTGCGGTCCGTATGGGGTCGGTTGAACTTCGTTCCGACGGCGTTTTCGAATCGGAGTGTCGACTACAGCATCGCCGTGTTCGTGCTGCCCGTCCTACTCATTGCACTGCTGTGCGGCGTCCGCGCCCTGCGGTGGTTTCTGCTGGCGATTTGGCCCGGTAGGCTTGGCATGCGCGCGGGGGCGGATGCGCTCATTCTGTGTTTAGGGCCGTTCGGTACGAGGCGATACGTCGGCGAGCAACTGGAGATACGCTATCCGTTTGAAATCGCTGAATCGGATGGTGGAGAGAATCGGTGTGAAGCGTATCTGCCGGAGGAGGAACAGCGAAGCCGCCTCCTTCCGCGCATCGTCGACGTCGACAGTCGGCAGGCGGTCGACCAGTTGATACTCCGATTTGTAGAGGGCACTGAAGCCGAACTCGCTGCCGCTCTGCGACCTTTTATAGACCGGTTGCGCGACGGGAGTAGTCCCACGCATCAAGGAGGCCAACCTTGCGACGACCGCGGGCGGCTGTGATCGGACTGGCAGGTGCGGGCGAAGAGTACCTCTCCGCTCTGCGCGACGATGGCGGGTACGAACTGGTGGCAATCGCCGACGTCAACCCCGAGTTGCTCCGCAGACATGCTGACGACGCCTCCATCCGACTCTACGAAGATTATAGATCGCTGATCGTCGAGAGGAGCAGCACCGGTCTCGATATCATGTTTGTCACGTTGGAGCCTTTCCAGTCGCTGGAGTTCATGGATCTGACGGCGTCGCATGGCATCAACGTCTTCCACAAGGCACCGTTCGCACGCAACGTCGAGGAGGCAAGACGTCTGGCTGCCCTATTCGACGCCAACGGTTGTAAGCTGCTCGTATCACGTACTTGGCAGTATGAGCATGCCTTTAGCGGGCTCACGGGTGCCTCGGAGCTCGTCAAGCGCGTCGATGTTGTGACGGCCACGGTGCAAACCACGGATCGCCCCAGCGGATGGCGCGGCGACTGCAGACGAGCTGGAGGAGGCGTTTTGTTAAACGGCGCTTACGAGCAGCTCGACATGATCGTGTCACTGCTGGGTGTGCCCGAATCGGTACATGCCCACTGCAGCGCGATAGTCGCGCCGGGGGCCGTTCGCAACTACGACACGGAGGACGCTGCCCTACTATTGCTCGACTTCCGGGATCAGCGCGTCGGATCACTGACAGCCTGGCGCGGGGCACCGCGCGCGGGGTGGAACGCTACGTTGGTGGCGGCGGAAGCCACGATCGAGCTGTGTGACGACCGCATGACCGTACTGCACGCCGAGGTGGATGGAGCGAGCGACACCGCCCCACGCAACGCGCGTCGGCGCCGCTCACCGACTGGAACTCGCGGTGCACTGGCCACGATGGTCGGTGCAGTGCGTGACGGCATGAGCGCCGGGACGTGCTCGCATTCGTCATCGGCGGCGGATCATCTGAACACGCTTGCCGTCATCGAGGCAGCCTATCTGTCCGCCAAGACAGCCTCCCCCGAGGCGGCCGCTCAGTTCCTGAGCTGATTCAGCGCCGCTGGGGATTTGAGGGATCTCGGCAAGGCCGGCGCGCCTCGCGCGAGAACCGACAGGGCTTACTCCCCAGTCAGCGGCGGTGCAACTCCCCACAGTTCGTCCAGCGTCGGCTCGTCGCCGCATTCGGGGCAGCGCGTGGCACGCAACCCGATGAGTAGATATCCGCACTTCAGACAGCGGGGGAATCGGTCGCGTGTGGAGTCGCCGACAAGCGGGCGCATCGGCCAGTAACTCACCGTCCCTGCCATCCACATGCCCCAGCCGATCACCGGGAGAGCGCCGAGCGCAATCTCCGGAAAAGTGTCGGCTCTTTTAATGGCGAGCTGCGCGGCGCTCGGCCCAATGAGTAGAAGGGCTGCGCCGACAATCGTCAGCCACTCCGTCCGCCGCGACCACACTACGTACTCCCGCCAGATCGTTATCCATACGGCTGCGGCGACTATAGAGGAGAGTCCATAAGCCGACGCCGTTCCGACGCTTCCACTTAACCCGGCGAGGTCGTCCAGCGCAATCAGGATAATGACGAACACTCCGAAGAGGAACGGGATGCTACCGATTGAGGCGACCATACGCTTCACCACTGGCAGGGCAACCACGGACGGATTCATCATGGATGCTTCGAGGTCTGTCGTTGACATCTCGGTTTTCTTCTCCCAGCCCCACCAAACCCATATGGCGAGCCAAACCCATACTCCAATCCCGATCTGATGTTGACCCATTCTGAGAATATCCGCGCTGACACAGCCTGCGTCCCAAATGGGTTGTCCGTAAACAACCTGCACGAAGGGGATCATGCTCACAAGTGCCGTGAGCCTCTTGCGTCCCAGCGTCCAGATGATCGCGCGCCGCCAGATTAGGATTGACAAACCGACCCAGAGCACGGACAACAACAGGTGAACCAAGCGGAATTGATCCCAAGGCGAGGAGAGTACACGTTCGTTCAGGGCTGTTGCCCCGACGATGGATATGGCCGGCACGATTGGCAGGAGCACGAGGGCATAGACGAACCGGCGCGTCATCGGATCGGCCCGCGCGACGTGCGGCTCGAGCGATGCGTCAGCTTGGGACGACCTGACTCGGACCATAGCTGGCAAGTATTAGCTCCTCTGCGGCAGGCGCCAAGTTGATCGGTGGGCTTGGCGTCCGGGGCGAAGGGCTCTAGCATGATTTTGGGACGCGGATCTTGGGATGCGGCGCTTTGAGGGCCTGTGTGATGTCGGAACGTGCCCGATCGATCGCCGGGGTTTTCGTGGGATTGGGTGCCCTCGCCGTCACCTACCAGCACGGCTGCCGGCGGGATGAAACTGAAGAACGGGCAGTTGCTCCAACCAGTGCCTCACAGCCACCTCGTCGAACGCATCTGCTCGTGTTCAACGAGTCCCTTCATGTGGAGGAAGCCTCGGTCAACGAGTTCGTGCGTCGGGCGATGACCGTCTGTGCAAACGGCGAGTATGAGGAGTTTCGTCTGCTATGGAGCTCGCGGACGGACCCCCTTACGCGTGCGGATTTTGAGACTGGTTGGCAAGCGGTCCAGAAGATTCGCATACTGGCCCTGGAACGGGTGCTTCTTGCAGATGATGATGCCGCCGACACGGCCGCTCCCCCGCGTCCTGCATATGCCATATACGCTGAAGTCCAGCTCGATCCGAGCCAGACGGCTGGGAGACCGGAACCGCGACGTCAGGTCGTGTTG
>JBHHXS010000151.1:0-8613 GCA_046757145.1 Phycisphaerae bacterium
GAGATCTTTAATCCTTGTGAGGGCTTTGACATTGAAACCGAGTGCCCCGAGCCTCTCAACGTCTGCAGGGTGCGCGAGTGCGTTGCGGTGGACGGCGTGGCAACGTGTGCGGAGCTGAACCGGGACTGTGACCAGGAACTGGGCAACGGGAGTTGCTGCGTAATAGCGGAAGGGGGCTGCGTCGATTGCCGTGCCTGCTGCAACATACCGCCGGTGGACGTCTGTCGGGTGAAAAGCCAGTTGCAGTGCATCGACCTGGGCGGCGACTGGAGAGAGCGCGAAATCGCGTGCGGCGAAGATGTGTGTACTGTGCCTGCCTTCTGTCCGGGAACGGTGGACTGGGCGTCCAGCATTCCACCTACCGGAGTGCAAGACTCACGCCAGCCCAGCGACGTGAACGATAGCACGGCATTGCAGGGCATCGACGTCGTCGTGGTCACAGGTGATCCGGGTGCCGAGGATCGCTGCTTCTCCCTATGTGAGACGGTGACCGAGGACCCGCCTAACGACATAGCAGACGTTGTCGAGGATCCCCCCGGAACCTACACGATATCGCTGATTCGGCGAATAACGCCGGGTGGGCTCACTGCGATCAAATACGACGAGACCAGGCTCAATCCCCCGGTGGGCACGTTCAAGTCACTCCCTGCGGACGCGGATGCCAACGGAACATCGAACGTCGAGGACATCATCGAACTAGTCGAGTGCTGTCTCAACCAGAACTGCGTGCCCGCTCATGGTGATTTCAGTTGTGACCTGGATCGTTCAGGTGGAATAAGCGGTGCGGACGTCCTGAGGGAGATCGACATGCTCCATGGTGCCGGTGACTTCTCCAGAGCGTGGGACGGCGAGCTGCTCAATCCCTTCGGCTGCGAATAGCGGAGATGGGGCGGCGGCATAGCCGACGCTGACAGCAGTTTATGACAACCCCCTGCGGCACGAGCCCGCGGGGGGTTTTTCTTTGCTGTGCATCGGATGACCCAGCTCCAGTAAGGTCCGTGAGAAGCCGTCTCATCCTCATCAGCTGACTCGATGGATCACACGGTTGATCATCGCAAAGAGAATCATTGCTTCACGTGTGTCAGCGTCTCGTGGTGGTTGGCCGGACGGCGATACCTGCCCAGCCAAGCGAGGGTCCGCTCAACAATCCGTCGCTGCGGCAATACGACAAACCGGTGCGACGAGGGGCGCTTGACAATTCCGGCGATGCGTCCGGTCCAGCCGCGCATGCGGTCAAGCAACCGGCTGGCATAGCCACCGGAGGCGAGGACAGGCCAAGGAGGTGTCGTGGCGTCGACCCGGTTGGGTGCGGCGCGCGGCGTGCCGATCGTGGGACGGTGGTGAGGCGGGCACCCTGTCGTCACCCGCCCGGGAAGCTCAAACGCCAGCGCGCGGAAGGCCAAACGGATCTTGTCTCTAACCCCGGCCCGAATGGGCCAGATGTGCTTCGCAGAGACGTAGTTCTTCATAAGATACCAGGCGAAGAAGAAGAGGCGGTTAGGCCGGCAAGTTAACAGCCGGTTGAGAACGAGATTCTTAATCCACACAAACCGCACCGCGAAGATACCCAGGTGAACAATATTCACCTGGATGTCCTTGTCGCGTTCCGTGAAGCAGTTAAGAATCGATCTTTCGGTGGTGTGTTCAGGATAGACACCGTCTATCAGGTTGTGGCGAGCGCATTGCTCACCCAGTGTCGTCCCCCTGAACGGGGTGAACACGGTGAAGCTCGGATACACGGGCCTGCAACGTGCCATCAGCGCAACGGTCTGGAGCTCGTGCTCAATGGTTGTACCTGGCAAGCCCACCATCGCATTGGCATACACCTTAATACCGACCCCATGGAGATTCCTGAAGGCCTCGAGGATTACCTCGTCATCCATCCGCCTCTGCAGCACAAGTCTCCGCACCTCTTTATTCCCTGCCTCAATTGACAGACAGACCGAGTGACAACCAGCACGGCGCAGTGTGGCAACAAGCGGGCGTTTGAGAAGATCGGGGCGGACCAGACAATAGAACGGCAGCCGGATGCGGCGAGCATATTCCTCGGCGAACTCCTCCAGCCAGTCGTCCACGGTGTACGCGAATACGTCATCGCCAAAGCGCACAAACGACATGCCGTAGTCCGTGCGCACGCGGTCGATTTCGTCGATCATACGATTGACGGAGAAACGCCGCACCGGCCTGCCCTTGCCTCGATACAGTTCGTTCTGTTTGCTGTTAAAGCAATAGGTGCACCTGTAGGCACACCCCCGGCTGGACATGAACGACTTGACGTTCAACCCTGCCAGGTGTCCGCCCGGGAAGTAAACAAGTTCGCGATCCGGATAGGGAAGATCGTCAAGGGGTTCGATCAGACGGCGCAGTGGATTGATCTTCTTAACCGTAGCGACGTTCTCAATACCGTCAAAGGGCTCACCCGCATCGACTGCACGGATCAGATCACGAAATGCGGCGTCGCCTTCGCCTCGCACTATCGCATCAACCGACCACGTCCTTGCCGAACCAGGTTCGAAGGTGGCATGCGGTCCACCGACGACGATGCATGTATCGGCGTCGCGGTCTTTTATGTCCCGTGCAAGCTGTGCGAAGACGCCGGCGTCGACGGACATGACGCTCATGCAGACCATGTCCGGGCGCTGCCGTTGCACTTTGGCGAGCACGTCCTCCTCGTTGATGACTCCTAGTATACTCTCGTGGCCGTCACGTCGCGCGATAGCGGAAAGGAACATGATGCCCAACGGTTCCACAAAGGACATATCACGAATAACATAGATGATCTTCACTAATCGACCACCTTCGGTAGAAGTGGGATCAATTTGGCGGGCGTAGCAGCACGTTGGTCGGGGCGAACAACGTCGGCGCTCGGGCGTTCATGGAGCCAGGCCCTCAGCGCCCGCCACAACAGCCGGGGGTAACTCGCTTTGTGGAAGATGACGCTGGTCGCCAACGCGCATTCAAACGTACAATGACACCGCGTGTCACGAATCCATTGAACCACCCCTTTAGCCTGAGGCGAAGCCAGTAGTCTTCGTACATCGTAGGCGTGGTCGTGCAGGCTTCCGAGGCGCTCGTTGAGAATCTCACATGGGAGAACCTCACCCTTCTCGTTTATGATGATCAGTTTGCGCCCCGCAACACACGGAACGTACATGCGATCATCCCGAAGGGTCCAGCGGATGATGTCACGCTGGTAGTCGGTGACGGCTCGCAGGAGGGAGGAGAAAGGCCGTGATTCGCGAGACACGGGCCGGCGACGCAGATCCTCAACGATGCGCGCGTATTCCGCTGTGGAAGGGTCTTTGGTTCGCTCGTCCGCGTTGCCCCGAACGTAGGTTACCGTGTGGTTGTCAACGTCGAACTGCCGGCCCACCCAGTCCACCAGACCGTCGACCTTGCCCTCGTTAAGCGTTGAGTAGCATGTGTTGATATCCAGGACAAGGTTGTCAACGCGACGTCGAAGGCGACTCAAAGCCGCTACGGTATCCCTGAGGCTCGCGAAGCTTTTCCTCGCGCGAATCCTGTCGTGATCCTCGGGGAAGCCGTCAAGCGAGACCGGGATCCTAAAAGTGACGCCCGGATAGTCAGTGACGAGGCGGTCGACGGTTTGCACGACCCTGTCGGTGAGCGAGCCGTTGGTGGGAATGGTGACGTACTGTACGCGGTTGTTACGCGCAAAGATATCCACCACGTCGGGGATGTCATGGCGCAGGAAGGGTTCACCGCCGGTCAATGACAGTTGTATCAGCGGCCCGATGCTTCTGGAGAGCCGGTCCAGCTCCGGAAGGGTAATCTCGCTTTTCTCCGGATCCTCTATCTCGTTCAGATAGAAGCACATCGGGCAGCGATAGTTGCAGCGCGACGTGAGATAAAGTATGACGTACACAGGGGTTCGGGCAGTGAATAGCGTCCAGAGTGTGCGCGCCCGTCGCTGTAGTTCTCTAGGCTTCATGAGTGTGCCTTGTTACCGAGCTGCATCTCCGAGCGTGATTCCCGGTTTAGCACCGGCGCGCGAGCTGCTCCCCTTGACGCAAAGCGTTAAGCGTAAGGCTGGGTGGGCTTTTTGCCTCGACAACACCGCCGGCTTGTGCTGATTCATCCACATGACCGCCGATCATAAGGACGTCCCTGCCGCACACCCTTGCCCATGCGACAGCCAAATACGCCCATGCGGCACTAGCAGTTATGACAACTGCGAACAGTGCACTGGCGGCCGCAGCAGCCGCAGCGAAAGCAACCCCGCGCCGCCTCCGGCAGAACTCCCAGAAACTCCGGTATGCGCACAGAAAAAACGCCCCACCGATGATCGAGCCTGCAAGCAGGAGCGATCGTGTTGTTCCGCCGTGTATCGACATGCCAAGCGCACACGCCGCCGCTGCGGCTGGCAGCGCCGCCGTCGCCCAGCCGAAACGGTGCGTCATCAAGACCGTCTCGCCGTACTTGTACGCGTTGCGGAATACCACGTACCAGAACACGCGCAAGGTGAACACTCTGAGAAGCCCCTGGAACGCTGGGAAGTTGTGATGGACACGGAACTCCCGGCTTAAGACGATTCTGCCGCAGCGCTTGATGCGACAGCCGATCTCATCATTCTCGATGTCCATCCCCCACGGGAACGGCCTGAACCCTCCAACCTGATGGAAGAGTGACCTTCGAATTGCGCCGCATTGGGCTCCGAACGCGCTGATGTACCGTGCCGTCCCGGATGTGAATGCGTGGTACTTCAGATAGGCATAGTACGCTGGAAAGAACCCCGGGTTGATCGGTTCGGGCTCATAAATTCCGGTTACCGCGGCCACGCCTTCCTCTTCAAGCGCACGTACTGCCTCGTTGATCGAGTCCCGCCGCAGCCGCGTATCTGCGTCTATGAAGATCAAGATCTCGTGCTTAGCCGCTTCGGCTCCCGTGTTCCGAGCTGTTGCCGGACCCGAGTTGCGTGGCGTGCGCAAGACACGGCAGCCATGTGATTCCGCGATTGCTCGAGTGCCGTCTGTGGACCAATCGTCCACCACGATGACTTCGCACGGCCCGCCATAGTCTGCTGTGAGCGCGGAGCCCACGCACTGGCCGATCGTCCTCTCGGCGTTCCACGCGGGGATGATTATGGAGACACCCGGCACGTTCATCCGCTACGCCACGCCTGTACGCTAGGCTTACCGTCTATGATGGTCCGACACGGTGAGCAGTGGGCCATCGCAGCGCGCCGAATGGATGAGTGCCTGGTAGTGGATGCGCACCGAATCCGGCTTCGCAAGATGCGGCACCGCATTCCTCCGTGTGTCCGAACCCGCACAAATCGCATGCAACGCGCTCTGGATTATCGGAAGCAGGCGCGGCAGTCTTTAGAGCCGACCCGACCCGACGCAAGTGGCAAAACCAGACCGCAACGCCGGCGTCCCGTTTGTCTGCATCGGTCCCGCACGCGGATAGGCTTCGGAATCACTGTGTGCGATCCGACGCCACCAACCGATGCGGACGGCGCCCGCGCTGACTTCATGGACCGATCGGCTGCCCTCCCGGTTCGAAAAAACCGGGCGCCGTGGCACCTGACGGTTCAGCCCATAGCCTGGCGCGCGACCTTTGCGCTCCTGTCGTGTGGACGAACGTGCCGCAACACCTGCAAGATTTGTTGAATCTCGCCAAGCGGCAACAGTCGCAGGCGCACGGCCACGCCGACGTACAGTAGAACGAAGACGACCAATGTGCATATTCTCGCAGATAGCGGGGCCTCCCAATGCGTGATAGGCCAGACCAGCGTGGATGGGAGGACGAGCAGGGTACACGCCCCAAGAGGGAGCCAGGTTCCCCCGATTCTCCCGAGGGTCAGATAAGCCATGATGAGAAACAGCGCCGATGCCGCGGTGTATACAAGCGAGATTCGCAACGCGGTGTCGCTGGCGCCCTCTCGTACGACGATGCCAATGCAGGCGACGGTCACAGCGGCGTACACAATCATGTTGCCGGACGCAGCCATTGAGAATCCACGTACGTACAACAATGCATTGCAGCTCGTCGCGCACGAGGAGCACACCGCTGCCACGAGGATGAAAGCCACACACGCGTATACCGGGGCGTAGGCGTCCGTCAGTAGCTGGCGTACGATCTCTTTCCCCAGCAAGGCCCAGGCCACCGCAAGCAGACAGGATAATGCTGCGCCATATCGCAGCATGACTCCACCCCAGTAGCGCAGTCTGCTCATCTGTTTGCGGCTCTCCAGCTCCGCCAGGACGGGCATCAGTGCTTCTTGGCCCGTTACGAACAGCGCAGTCACGACCGCAAAAACGCGAACACTGATGCCTAGAAACGCTGCATCAGTTGACGTCACCCAGGTGGCAAGCGCATAGACGGCGAATTGAACCTGAATCATTCCCGCCAGCCCGCCTGTGAAACTGGTCAGGCTGTAGCTCACGTGTCGGCGCAGGATGCTCCATTTGAATAGCCTCGGGCGAACCGGAATCGCTCGATACAGGAGTCCACAGCTCGCCACGAATAGAAGTGCGTACATGATTCCAAGTGATACTATCGCGCCATCAACCCCCCAGATGCGAAACGCCACCACGATTACAGGCAGGGCTAAAAGGGCACGCACCAGCTCAAAACCGCTCATGTGAGCAGGCCGGCCAACGGAGAGAAAGAGGCTGCGCGTAGCTTCACTGGCGCAGTAGAACAGCGCCAGCAGACCGAGATACACACACGACGATGCACCGGTCGCCAGTGTCGGCGACACAGCGAGCCACAGCGCCGCTACCACCGCCGCAACGACAGAAAGACCCAGTCTTGCCGTCCATACGGATGATGCCAGGCTGGTGGCATGAACGAGTCTTCCCTCTTGCCATGCCGGCGCCAGGTAGCGCATTTCCACTAAAGGAAGCCCGCACACTGACAGAGGGTGTACGATTGCGACAACGGCCATCAAGGCGGCAAAGTGACCGTAGCTCTCTGGTGCAAGTAGACGAGGAATCACGAATGCCGACACGATCAGAACGCATTGCGTCGCCAATCTTCCCCCCAGCATGAGAGCTAGGTTGCGCACTCCACGCCTCGCCTCTCCTGAGGCCGTTGTACATAGGGCTGAAGAGCCGAAGCCGGGCCTAGTCGATGCCACCGTCACTCCCCTGCCGGTTGGAGACGGTCTCGAACAGAGTCTCATAATCCCTACAGGCCCGCATAATGCCGAAGCGCGTTACATTGCGATCTCGCGCCGCTGCTCCCAAGCGACGGGCTGCCGCTCTGTTATCGAACAAGTGCTCAAGCGCATCGGCAAAACAGCCGGCGTCACCCACAGGAGTAAGCCAGCCGGTGGTGCCGTTCTCGATCAGTTCCCCGGGCCCATAGCGGCAGTTGGTGGAGACCACAGGTGTTCCACACACCATCGCCTCGATAATAACATTCGACAGACCCTCCCAGTCGCTGCTCAGAGCCAGACAGTCAGCCTGACGGAAGAACCGAAACGGGTTCCTGTCAAACCCGATCCACTTCACTTGTTCGCTGATTCTAAGTCGGCGTGCGCGTGCCCGCAGTCGACTGCCGAGCCTGCCCTGTCCCAGCATCCATAGTTCGGCCCGCCTTCCTCTGAATCGAGCGAATGCGTCGAGAAGCATGCTCTGGTTCTTCTCCCTGGACAGACGGCCTGCGTGGACAACGGTGAACACACGCGGATCCCTTCTGAATGGCAGCGGCTCGCCTGCGAGACGGTCGATTTGTGCTACGTCTACTCCGTTATAGATTGTGTGGACACGTTCCCGGTCCACGTGCAGGTAGTCTACGACCGCCCGGCTGACTCCATGCGAAATGCCAACTACTCGATTGGCACGCCGCAGCGCACGCCGTGCCCAGAGTAGAAACGGGCCCTTCATGTCTCTCCTCGGATCGCTGCACTGGCGACACACCCAGGCAGGTTGGCACCGGGCACCCGCGAGCGCCGACCCAGTAACCATATTGACGTAGTGCAGCGTGCTGAACACCACTGCAGGGTTCAGATCTTCGATCAAACGGCGCAGGCCTCGCATAGCTCGGGCGGCGTGCCATGCACGCGTCTTTTCCACGATGTGAATCGGCAGGCCGTCAGGTAGGCGGTACGTGAGCTTGCGGCGCCATACGCACAGATGCAGCTCACACTTGCTCGGCGACAGGTGCTGCACAAGCAACGAGAACTGTCGCTCTGCACCGCCCCCGGACAAGTCAGAGATAACAAGAAGCACACGAAGAGGTTTGGCCATCGTCAGCTAGATGCTCCTTCGGCCCATGCGCGAATCATACCGCAACCGCCGGCTCCCGGGCCGGTACGCTCATTCCCACCTTCGCGGAACGGATGAACGTCTCATACCAGCTCTGTAGCGCTAATAGAGTCCACAGCTTACTCGCGTGATCGGCATCGCCTCTCACGTGCTCGTCGACAAGCGTTTGCAGGCGTGTTGCCTGGAAGTAACCGGCCGACAGAAAGGAGGGCGCCAACAGGCTGTCCCGCACCCAGTCGCGCAATGGTCCCCTAAACCACGCGCATAGTGGCACGCCAAATCCCATCTTTTTTCGCCGCAGGACTGTATCCGGAAGTTTCTCCGAGAACGCTTCTTTGAGGATATACTTTGTTTCCCGCCCATGTATCTTCAACGA